>CAUDYH010000025.1 GCA_958453575.1 uncultured Collinsella sp. | reverse complement strand
CCTCCTCCAGCCGCTTGCACCACCCGGCCTGCTGGTACTGCCAGCCCATGTCCGAGTGCAGGACCGGCCTGGAGCCCTCGGGCATCTTGGACACGAGCTGGTCGAGCAACTCGTGCTGCTGGGCCATGTTGGGATGCAGCGACGTGGACCAGGCGACGATCTCCTTGCTGCCGAAATCGTAGACCGGCGCGAAGTAGGCCTTGCCCCAGGGCTGCTTGAACTCGGTGACGTCGGTGCCCATCTTCTCCCACGGCCCGTCGGCGGCGAAGTCCCTGCCGATGACGTTCTCGAAGGTCTTTCCGACCTTGCCCCTGTACGAGTAGTACCTGTGGTAGTCGGTCTCGCGGCGGATCCCGCAGCTGATGCCCATCTCGCGCATCATCTTCAGCGTCGTCTTGTCGGCTATGCGCACGCCCTGCTCGGCGCGCAGGCACATGGCGATCTGCCTGTGGCCGCACCCGTTGGCGGTGCGCGAGAATATCTCGGCGGCGGCCTCCCAGAGCTCGGGCCTGGTGGGAGCCTTCGGGTGCGACAGCGCGTAGTAGTAGCTCGACCTCGCCAGGCCGGCGCACTCGAGCAGGTCGGCGAGGGGGTATTGCCCTGAAAGCCCGCTCACGACCGCGGCCTTCTCGCCGTTCGAGAGCGTTTCTCCGCCTTCAGGGCGATCGATTTTTTTAGGTAGGCGTTCTCCGCCTCGAGCCTCTTGATCCTGCGCTCGAGCTCTTGCTCGCGCGTCGTCTCCCCGGACGGGGAGCCGGACCCCCTCGGCCTCCCCCTGGGCTTTGGCCTGAGCGCCTCCGGGCCCTCCTCCTTGTAGGCCTTCAGCCATTTCTTGAAAGGGCTTGGCGAGGCTATCCCGAACTTCTCCATGGCCTCGGGCTTCGTCATGCCCTCGTCGACGACCGCCCTGACGGCGGCCAGCTTCGTCTCGAACGAATAGGCGGTGTGTTTCTTTCCCATCATGGCCAGAACCTCGATACCAGCAGACCTGTAGGTGCACAGCCATTCTCTCACGGTTTCCTCCGGCATCCCGAGAAGGGCCGCGATCGCCGCGCGGCCGTGCCCCTCGTCGTGCAGCTCTGCCGCTCGCAGTCTCATCCCGACGTCGTACAAAGCGTTTCCAGCCATAAAAAAGCCTCCCATTTCTTGTGTCCAAGAAATGGGAGGCAGTTCAATGAGCTACGCGGGACGAGGACCGAGTGATTATTTAATCCCCGTCCCAGAAAAATCATTCTAGGCGGTGTACGCGATTGTAGATTTCACGGCATGGCGCCAGCCGGCGATCTTTTTGGCTCGCACGTCGGCAGGCATGGCAGGCTCCACGATGTCGCGGGCGCCGTAGACGTCGACGACATCGCGCGTGTACATGCCCAGCGCAATGCCGCAGGCCCAGGCCGCACCCAGGCCGCTCATCTCGTCGTTGCTCGCGATGCGGATGGGCGAGCCAACCAAGTCGCTCTCAAACTGCATCAGGTACGCGTCGCGCGTGGGACCGCCGTCAACACGAAGCTCGGCCAGCGCCGCACCCGAATCCTCGACCATCGCATCGATGACGTCGAAGATCTGATAGGCGATCGACTCATCGGCGGCCTTTACGAACTCCGCACGGCCCGTGGTGCGCGTCATGCCAAAGACGCAGCCCTCGGCATCGCTCGCCCAGTGCGGCGCGCCCAGGCCAGTGAACGCCGGCACAAGGTAGACACGGCTCGCCGGATTGGCGGCGTAGCACAGGTCGGTGACTTCCTCGGGATTGTTGATGAGCTCCAGGTCGTCGCGCAGCCACGTCTTGACGGCGCCGGCGTAGCTCACGTTGCCCTCGAGCACATACTCGGTCACGCCGTCCATACGCCACGCAAGCGAGCTCGAAAGCCCGTGCGAGCTGGCAACGAACTCGACGCCGACGTTCATCATGACCGAGCTGCCGGTGCCATAGGTCGCCTTGGCCATGCCGCGGCTGTGGCAGCCCTGGGCAAACAAGGCGGCATGGCTGTCGCCGAGCACACCGTGAATGGGCACGGGCGCCGGCAAAAAGCCGCCCAGATCCGTCGTGCCGAACATGCCATCGGAGTCGGTCACCTGCGGCAGGCAGGCAGGATCGACGCCAAAGGCCTCACACACCGGCTCACTCCAGCAGCCACGGCGCAGGTCAAAGAGTTGTGTGCGGCTGGCGTTAGACCAGTCGCAGCGGAACTCCGCGCCGCCCGTGAGCGTCCAAACCACCCAGGCATCGATGGTGCCCAGACACAGCTCGCCTGCCGCCGCGGCCTCGGCAGCCGTGGGAACGTTCGCGAGAATCCAAGCCATCTTGCCCGCCGGATAGTAGGGCGAGAGTACCAGACCCGTCGTGTCGCGCACCAGCTCGGCCACACCCTCGCGCGCGGCCAGCTCGTCGCACAGCTCACGGGCGCGGGCGCACTGCCACACCACGGCGTCGCACAGCGGCTCGCCCGTCGTGCGCCTCCAGGCAACGGTGGTCTCGCGCTGATTGGAGATGCCGATGCCGGCGACGTCGGCCGGATCGACCCCGGTCTCCTCCACCACGGCGCGTGCCACGGCCAGCACGTTAGCGGCGATCTCGGCTGGATCATGGCTCACCCAGCCGGCCTCGTTGACAATCTGGCGATGCGGGCGATCGGCACGATGAATCAAATGGCCGCCCTCGTCCACCAGCAGCGCCTTGGTACCCTGCGTGGATTGATCGATTCCGATGATGTATTTGCTCATGTACTCTCCTGTCTCCCCCGTCGATTCAAAAACTAAAACCCGACGGACAAGGAGCGAGCGGTCGTCAAGTGCCGCAGATCGCCGTGAAAGAGGGCCGCCGCGTACTTTGTGTACGCAAGCGACGGTTTGAACGGCAATGTGCGGTGCTTGGCGGCCGCGCAGCGTCTGTTTCTACTAGTTGCCGAGGAACTCGGCGACCGTCTTGGCGATTCCCTCGCCGGTGAGCCCGTAGTGCGCAAAGACCTCGGGGCTCGTGCCGGTGATGACCGGCGCATCGGGCAGGGAGAGGCACTTGACCGGACGCGGGCAATGCTCGCCCACGACCTGCGCGACCATGGAACCCAGGCCGCCGAAGGGGCTGTGCTCCTCGACCGTCACGACGGCACGCGTGGTACCGGCGGCCTCGATCACGGCCTCGGCGTCGAGTGGCTTGACGCAGTACATGTCGAGCACCGTTGCCGAGATTCCCTGCTCGGCCAGCAAATCGGCGGCGTCCACGGCATGGCGGACCATCTCACCGGTGGCGACAAGCGTCACATCGGTGCCGCGACGCACCCAGGTGGCGCGATCCATCTGGAACGGGCACTCGCCCTCGGCGTACACGTCCTCGACCGGGTTGCGCCCCACGCGGATGTAGGCCGGCTTGTTGTCGGCTACCAGGGCGCGCACAAGCTCGGCGGTCTGGAAGCGGTCGCTCGGCAGATACACGCGCATGTTGGGAATCGCGCTCATGGCGGCGATATCCTGCGCGGAGTGGTGGCTCATACCCAGGGCGCCATAGGACACGCCGCCCGAGATGCCGATGAGCTTGACGTTGGTGTTGGAGTACGAGACGTCGACCTTGCACTGCTCATACGAACGCGTGGTCACAAAGGACGCCGGCGAGGCGGCCCAGGCCTTCTTGCCGCACGAGGCCATGCCGGCGGCGATGCTCACCAGGTCCTGCTCGGCAATGCCGACCTCAATGGACTGCTGGGGATACTGATCGAAGAACGGCGTGAGCGATGCGGAGCCGCGGGAGTCGGAGCACAGGACGACGATGTCTTTGTCAGTTGCGGCGGCCTCGAGCAGCGTGTCGCAGATAACCTTGCGGTTAGCGATCTTGTTAGCCATTGATAGCCTCCTTATGGGCAGCGAAATCGGCGATGATCTGGGCATATTCCTCATCGTTGGGCAGATGATGATGCCAGGAGGCCTTGTCCTCCATAACCGGCGAGCCGTAGCCCTTCACCGTGTTGAGGATGATGACCGTGGGCTTACCCTTGGTCTCGGCGGCCAGCGTCAGCGCGGCGTCGATGGCCTGGACGTCGTTGCCCGGAATGGAGAGCACGTTCCAGCCGAAGGCGGCCCAGCGCTCCTCCTGCGAGTCCTGCTTCATAACGTCCTCGGTGCTGCCGCTGATCTGCAGGCGGTTGCGGTCCACGAGCGCGCACAGGTTATCGAGCTGGTAGTTGCCGCCGCTCATAGCGCCCTCCCAGACCGAGCCCTCGGCAAGCTCGCCGTCGCCCATGATGGTGCAGACGCGGTAGTCGCGGCCGTCCATCTTGCCGGCAAGCGCCATGCCCACGGCCACGGGCAGACCGTGACCCAGCGAGCCCGAGTTCATCTCGATGCCCTTGAGCTTGTTGTTGGGGTGACCGATGTAGGGGCTGCCGAACTTGGAGAAGCGGGCCTTGACGTCATCGAGGTCCAGATAGCCCTCGTGGCAGAGCACCGCGTAGTAGGCCTCCATGGCATGACCCTTAGAGAGCACGAAGCGATCGCGGCTGGGATCGTCGACGGTCTCGGGCGAAATGTTGAGATGGTTGGCGTAGAGGGTCATGAGGGCGTCGATCACCGACATGTCGCCGCCGATGTGGCCGCCGGCGCCAGCCATGATGATATCGACGCAATCGCGGCGAAGGTCCCAACGCAGGGACTCAAGCTCTTCGATAGTTGCCATTTCTACTCTCCTCGCAGGTAGGCTTTGACGTCTTCTTCAATCGGGTCGTATAAGTCGGGGGCAATGCCGATGTACTTGCACGCCTCGTAGAGCACCGGCACGACGTTGGCGTGAATGGCGACGCAGTGGTGGATGTAGGGACCCTCGACGATCTTGGCCTCGAGGCGCTTGAGGTTGTCGACCTCGACCCACAGGTAGGTGCCCATGCCGGCCGGGCCGTCGATGCCGCGGGCATTGCCCAGCAGCAGCGAGTACTCGCCGTTGTCGCCGTCAAAACGGGCAAGGGTGAGGTCGCCGTGCTTGGCCTCGGCCGTCAGCGCGCCGGGGTGATCGAAGGCCAGCGGGTAGGTGAGCTTAGGCTTGACGGCCGCACAGCTGCAGGGCCAGGGGCCGCAGTGCTGCAGCAGCTCGCCGTTCTCGTTATCGGGATGGCGCACGGTCCAGTCGGCGAACATGCCGCGGTGACGGCCCAGGTCGGCCGCCTCGACCATCAGCGCGGTGATGGCGCCGTGGATATCGGTCTCGCACACGACGGGGATACCCATCTCGTTGAGGATGGCGTTGGCGGCGCAGGGCATAATGCCCAGCTCGTCCTGCAGGGCGTTCCAGCACTGGATGGCGCCGGCGTTGCAACCGTACTTCTCGACCAGGCGCTTCATGGCGATGGCGAGCCCTGCGACCGCGGGGACCTTGTCCTCGGGGATGCAGATCTCAAAGCTGTCGGTGATGTGGGCGAGCATGGCGTTCATGGCCTGCTCGTCGGCCTGGGCATCGCGCACGGCCTGGACAAGCTCGGTCATGGGGATGGGCGAAAGCTGGATATTGAACTTTTCGAGCAGCTCACCCTCGTTGCACATCGTGGACCAGAAGTCGAACGGACGGGTGGCCATCTGCAGAATGCGGGTGTGCTTGAAGGTCTTGACCACGTTGCACACAGCCAAGAAGTCCCAGACGCCGCGCTCGAACTCGGGGTCGGTCAGGCGGCAGTTGGTCATATAGGTGAAGGGAACCCGGAAGCGGCGCAGGACCTTGCCGGTGGCGAACAGGCCGCACTGGCTATCGCGCAGACGGGTGCCATCGGGCTCGGGGCGCTCGTCGCGCGGGCCCCACAGCAGCACGGGCAGGCCGAGCTCGCGGGCAAGGCGGGCGCAGACATACTCGGTGCCAAAGTTGGCGTGGCACAGCATGATGCCGTCGACGCCCTCGGCGCGGAACTTCTTGACGATAGGCTCGATATGGCTGTCATCGAACAGCAGGCCCTCGTCGTTGATGTCGTCGATATCCACGATGTCGACGCCGATCTCGCGCAGGCGATCAGCCGTCAGGCCGCGATACTTGATCGCGTCCGGCGCGCTAAAGATGCTGCGGCGCGTGGGCACAAAACCGAGCTTGATCTTATCCATGTACGTCCTCCCCTAGTCACATGTTCAGTAAACAGACGCGTGTTTCGTTTTGTTCTGTTTACTAAATGTTTTACTCTTCTGTTTAGAAGTTTAACGCGAAATACCCGTAGACGGTAGAGAAATCAGCCTAAACGGTATGTAAACAATCTGAACATACAAGGGGAACAAAAAGAGGGCCCCGAAGGACCCCCTCTTTGAACGACGTTATGCGTGCCGCCCCGCGCATCTTGGCACGGCGCGTGCGATGCCGCTTTCGCCTAGAGCTCGCGCACGCTCTGGCGCTCGACAAAATAGGTCGATACGGCTGTCTTGCAGGTGTAGCTCTTGGGATTGCGGATGTTGCCCACCAGACGGCGCACCGCGATCTCGCCCACCTCGTGCTTGGGAACGTGCACCGTGGTGAGCGGCGGGTTGGAGAAAGCGCCCAAAGATAGGTCGTCAAAGCCGATGATCGAAACATCCTCGGGCACGCGTATGCCGTGCTCGTTCAGGGCGCGCATAGCGCCCACGGCGAGCACGTCGTTCTCGGCAAAGAAGGCCGTCGGCAAGTCATCGCGCGAGACGCCGTCGAGCCACGCGCCCATGTCGCGATAAGCACCCTCGAGCGTGGTGCCCAGCGTGACGTGCCAGGTCGGGTTGGCCTCGAGGTCCGCATCCTCAAGCGCTTGGCGATAGCCGCGCTCACGATCTTTAAAGTTGCGAATGCGAAGGTCGCCTGCCAGGTAGCCGATTTGTCTGTGGCCCTTCTCGATAAGGTAGTCCACGGCACGCAGCACCGAATCGGTGTTAGCAATGACCACGGCATCGAAGTACTGGCGATCGCTCCAACCGTCGAGCACGATCAGGTGGGCGGCAGCGTTGGCGAACAGGGCGTAGTCTTCCTCGCCCAGCTCGGTGCCCATCAGCACGATAGCAGCAGACGGATCGGCGATCAGGCCCTCGACCTGCGGGCGCACGGCGTCCAGGTCGCTAAAGTCGAGTGTGACAAAGCTCGTGCTCATGCCGTGACGACGCGCCTGGCGCTCCACGCCCTCGATGACCGCGGGATGGAAGGTGCTCTCGTCCAGGATGGCGCCCGTCTTGCGCGCAAGTACAAACTGGATGCTCTCGAGCTGCGTCGACTGCTGATAGCCGAGCGACTGCGCACACTCCAGGATGACCTTGGCGGTCTCCTCGCTCACGCTGCGCTTGCGGTTGAGCGCGTTGGACACGGTTGCGGGCGAAAAACCGGTGATGCGGCTGATCTCGCGAACACTTGCTTTGGCCATTGGTCCCCCTAGCGGCGGCCGTGGTGGAGCATCGCGACTCGATGGCTCGGCAACTAAACGGCCGCAAATTCAAACTAAACATAATAGTAAATGTTTATGAGCTAGTTTAGCCTGTTGTCAAGCGAAGTGGCACGACTATTCCCCCAACGGGCGCATTTGCTCGGTAGCTAAAAAAGCCCCGTCCCAAATTGACTACATGGGGCGGGGTGCAGGAATCGTTTAACCTAGGACGCGGGCCATGCGCGCCTTAAACTCGGACAGGAAGCGCGGGGCGTCAACGGTCAGCGCCACAAGCGCGCTCTTGTCGGGATCGGACAGGCGGTGCTCGTCGCAGATGGTGCGGCCACGGTACTCGCCCAGCAGGTCGACACGCAGATTGCAGCCGAGCGCACCCACGAGCGTGGGGTCGATCGCCACGGCAACGGCCAGGGGATCGTGCAGTGCGCAACCACCCAGGTAGGGTGCGTTCATCTCGTACGAGCCAATGTAGTGCTCGACCATGCTCGCAAATGCGCAGCCCGCCATGGTGCCCGAGCCTGTCCAGCCGGCAACATCGCGGCGCGTGAGCACCACGCGATGCGTCACGTCCAGGCCCACCATGGTGAGCTTGCGGCCCGAGCGCAGCACGGCATCGGCGGCCTCGGGATCGCTTGCCATGTTGGCCTCGGCACCCGCGCTCACGTTACCGGGCACGGTCAGGGCGCCGCCCATCACCACCACGCGGCCGATAGACATCATCGCCGCCGCATCGCGCTCCAAGGCAAGTGCCAGGTTGGAGAGCGGGCCGGTCGCTACGTAGACCAGATCGGGCCCATAGGTGCGCGCGGCATCGATCAGATAATCGACCGCGGCATTGCCATCGGCCGAGGTCGCCCCCACTGGCTCGTAGGGAGACGCGGGCACGCTCGCGCCGCCGATGCCGTTCTTGCCGTGGATGAGCGTGGTGGACGCCGGTGGCGTATAGGGCTCGGTCGCCTGTAGGGGACGGTCGGCACCCAGATACACCGGCACCTCGGGACGACCCAACAGGTCGAGCACCGCCAGGCAGTTATGCGCCGACTGCTCGACGCGCACGTTGCCAAAGCACGTGGTGATGCCCACGAGCTCCACCTCGGGGCTCGCGATGGCATAGGCAAGCGCCATCGCATCGTCCACACCCATATCCAGATCAAGGATCAGCTTCTTGATTGCCATTGTTCTACTCCGCTTCTCCGTCTTGTACGTAATCGTCTAAACCAAACGCGCGCTCGACTTCGCCACGCGTGGGAATCGACTGCTGTGCACCCAAGCGCGACACCGTCACCGCCGAGGCACGGGCACCCGCGGCCATGCACTCAAAGAGCGGCAGGCCCTCCAGACGAGCCGCGGCAAGCGCACCGATAAACGTATCGCCCGCGGCCGTCGTATCGACCACCGTGCTCGAAAGCGCCGGCATGCGCAGCAGCTCGCCGTCGTCGCCGAGCGTAACCGACCCGGCACCGCCCAACGTGATGACCGCAGCTCCGGCACCCTTGGCGAGCAGGGCATTGAGCGCTGCGGCGCAGCTCGTATCATCCGCGGGCAAGATGCCCGTCAGCACCTGGCACTCGGTCTCGTTGGGACAGACCAGGTCGACCGCCGTCCAAGCCCCTGCCGGCACGTCACTTGCCGGCGCCGGGTTAAAGACCGTATAGAACCCCAGCTCGTGAGCGCAAACGAGTGCCTCGGCCGTCGCCGCCAGGTCGCATTCGCCCTGGGCGATAAAGACGCTTCCGGCAGCCGGGGCAATCTTGCTGGCGTCGCCGTCGAGTTCATCGGCCACCAGGCACCTCAGCGCGCAGGCAACGTCCTCGCCCGTAAGCGCATGGTTGGCGCCCGGCGACAGCACAATACGGTTGTCGCCACCAAAGCGAATGATGGTCGCCGTTCCCGTCTCCACGTCGTCGCGACGCGCCACAAAATCGCAGCTCACGCCAGCGTCTTGGAGCCCCGTCACGAGCGACGTGCCAAACGCGTCGCGACCGACCGCACCGATCATGCATGTGTGCGCGCCCATGCGCGCAGCCGCTACGGCCTGGTTGGCGCCTTTTCCGCCGGCGTTGGTGATAAACCCGCTGCCGCCGACGGTCTCGCCCGCACGCGGCATGCGCTCGCACGCCACCGAAAGGTCCATGTTCATGCTGCCGAACACCGCGACGATGCCGCAATCTGCCATGGAAACCTCCTCGTCCGCGGGCTCTGCACCCGCTGCCGGTCGTCGATCGTGCGCTCTCACGCCTCTATAACTTTAGTTCACTTTGATGTGGACGCGCGCTTGAGCTTGCGCCAGCAGCAAGCATTCACAGGAGCAGGCGGCTACAATAAAGGCGTGCTGATTATTCTCGTCATTTGGATGATGTTTTATGGAACAATTCCCGCGATCGAACTCGCGCAGCTCACGCCACTCGAGCGATCAACAGGCGCCGCACGAACGCTCGCGCGCCAGCCGCCAAACCTCCGAGCCGCGCCAAGCCGCAGACCCCCATCGCGCGTCTGCCAACAAGGGCGCCCACGCCAGCAGCGCCACAAAAGAGCAGGTGCCCGCGCGCCCCAAATCTCGGTATATCCCCGCCCTCGACAGTCTGCGCACGCTTGCCGTCGTCGCGGTGGTGCTCTATCACCTCAACCTCACCTGGGCGCAGGGCGGCTTGCTTGGAGTCACGATTTTCTTTGTGCTCTCGGGCTACCTGATCACGCGCCTGCTCATCAACGAAGTATCAAAGACCGGCCGCAT
>CAUDYH010000024.1 GCA_958453575.1 uncultured Collinsella sp. | reverse complement strand
ATCATCGAAAAGGGCCAGCCCTTTTTCAACGCGATCGCCCGCAACAAGTACCTCAAGGCGATTCGCGACGGCTTTATCTCCGTCATCCCCATCATCATCTTCTCGTCCATCTTCTGCCTGGTAGCCTCGGTCCCCAACATCTGGGGTTTCTACTGGCCCGATGACATCAACAACGCCCTGTGGAAGTGCTACAACTACTCCATGGGCATCCTGGCCATCGCCTGCGCCGCCACCACGGCCAAGCACTTCGCCGACGCGCAGAACCGCGACCTGCCCAAGAACAACCAGATCAACTTTATCTCGTGCATGTGCGCGGCCATCATCGGCTTCTTGCTCCTTTCGAGCGACACGATCGCCACGGACGCTGCCAGCGGCTTCAACACCACTTACCTTGGTTCCAAGGGCCTGCTGACCGCCTTCATCGCTGCGTTTGTGACCGGCATCATCTACAAGTTCTTCATTAAGCGCAACATCACCGTCAAGATGCCCGAGCAGGTTCCGCCTAACATCTCGCAGACCTTTAAGGACATCATCCCCTTCTCCGTCTGCATCACCGTCTTTTGGGTCTTTGACATCGTCTTCCGCGCTGCTTTTGGCTTCTGCTTTGCCCAGGGCGTCATCCAGGTGTTCCAGCCCCTGTTCACCGCTGCCGACGGCTACATCGGCCTCGCTGTGATCTACGGCGCCATGAGCCTGTTCTGGTTCGTCGGCGTCCACGGTCCCTCGATCGTCGAGCCCGCCATCGCCGCCGCCCTCGTTGCCAACATGACCGACAACCTGGCTGCGTTCCAGGCTGGCCAGCACGCTTCCGCCGTCCTGACCCAGGGTGCCCAGTACTTCGTCGTCTGCATGGGCGGCACCGGCGCCACGCTCGTCCTGGTCTTTATGTTCTGCTTCCTAGCCAAGTCTCAGGAGATGCGCGCCGTCGGTAAGGCCGCCATCGTCCCCGTCTGCTTTGCCGTCAACGAGCCGCTGCTGTTCGCCGCGCCCATCGTGCTCAACCCCGTCTTCTTTGTCCCGTTTGTCTTTGCCCCGATCGCCAACATCTGGATCCTCAAGATCTTTATCGACTTCTTGGGCATGAACGGCTTTATGTACACCCTGCCTTGGACCGTCCCCGGCCCCATCGGTACCATCATGGGCCTGGGCTTCCAGCCGCTCGCCTTTGTGATGCTCGCCCTTATCCTGGTCGTCGACTTCGTTCTGTACTACCCGTTCTTCCGTGCCTATGACGCCCAGAAGTGCGCCGAGGAGGCCGAGATCTCCCAGGAGGAGCTCGCCGCCAAGAACGCCGAGAAGGCCGCCAAGCTCAACGATGCCTTCCAGGGCAAGGCTGACGCCAAGAGCGTTGCCACCGGCGCCGCTGCCGAGGCCGTGAAGTCCGATGCCCCCGCCGTTCCCGCAGCGCCCGCTGCCGAGGCAACGACCGCCAGCGACCTCAACGGCAAGCGCGTGCTCGTGCTCTGCCAGGGCGGCGGTACCTCGGGCCTGCTCGCCAACGCACTGGCCAAGGCCGCCAAAGAGCGCGGCATCAATCTTGAGACCGCTGCCGAGGCCTATGGCAACCACGTGGACATGCTCCCCGACTTCGATCTGGTCGTCCTGGCCCCGCAAGCCGCCAGCTACCTGGCCGACCTGCAGAAGGACTGCGAGCGCGTGGGCAACAAGTGTGTCGCCTGCCGTGGCAAGCAATACATCGAGCTCTCCCAGAACGGCGACAAGTCTCTCGCCTTCGTAAGCGAGCAACTCTCGAAGTAAGTAACGCTCAGGGCCAGCCGACCATCCAAGACCGGCTGGCCCTTCGATTTAGACGATTGGATCATCATGTCCGTTAACCCTGCTAGCGTCACTAACCCGCCTGCGCAGTTTCCCGAGGACTTTGTCTTTGGCGGCGCCACTGCTGCCTACCAGGTAGAGGGCGAGACCCGCACTCACGGTAAGGGCAAGGTTGCCTGGGACGACTTCCTGGAGGCCCAGGGGCGCTTTTCCCCCGATCCCGCTTCGGACTTCTACAACCAGTACCCCGTCGACCTTGAGCTGTGCGAGGAGTTTGGTATCAACGGCATTCGTCTCTCCATCGCCTGGAGCCGCATCTTCCCCAACGGCACCGGTGAGATTAACCCCGAGGGCGTCCAGTTCTACCACGACCTTTTCGCCGAGTGCCACAAGCACCACGTTGAGCCGTTTGTCACGCTGCATCACTTCGATACGCCGCTGCCCCTCTTTGAGAAGGGCGACTTCCTCAACCGCGAGACCATCGACGCCTTTGTGGACTTTGCCACCTTCTGCTTTAAGGAGTACGCCGACCAGGTGACCTATTGGTTCACCTTTAACGAGATCTGGGCCGACGCCTCCAATACCTACATCGAGGGCACCTTCCCCGGTGGCGTCAAGGCGCATCTTGCCGAGGCCTTCCAGTGCGAGCACAACATGATGCTCGCCCACGCCAGGGCAGTACTAGCCTTCCATAACGGCGGTTTTAAGGGCAAAATCGGCGTCATTCAGTCGCTGGAGTTCAAGTATCCGCTCAACGAGAACGACCCCGCCGACATCAAGGCCGCCAACAACGAGCACGTGCTGCAGAACCAGTTTTTGCTCGACGCTACCTTCCGCGGCGACTACGCGCCCGACACCCTCGAGTGCGCCAACCGCCTGGCTGCAGTCTCGGGCGGCACCATCGAGATCCTGGACGAGGATCTCGAGATTATGCGCGAAGCAGCGCTCTACAACGACTACCTGGGTGTCAACAATTACCAGTGCCGCTTCCTCAAGGCTTACGATGGCGAGAACGACCTGCACCACAACGGTACGGGCGAAAAGGGCACCGGCCGCTGGCGCGTCAAGGGCATTGGCGAGCATGTGAACAAGCCCGGCATCCCCACCACCGACTGGGACTGGATCATCTATCCCGAGGGTCTGTTCGATCTGCTCGTCTACATTAAGCAACGCTACCCCAACTACAAGCAGATCTTCATCACCGAGAACGGCATGGGCTACAAGGACCCCTACAAGGACGGTTTTGTGGACGACCAGCCGCGCATCGACTACATCGAGCAGCACCTGCGCTGGTTGCTCAAGGCCATGGAGGTGGGCGTCAACGTGGGCGGCTACTTCCTATGGAGCCTGCAGGATCAGTTCTCCTGGACCAATGGCTACAACAAGCGTTACGGCTTCTTCTACGTTGACTTTGAGACCCAAAAGCGCACGCCCAAGGCAAGCGCCTACTGGTATAAGCACGTGGCGCAGACCCGTCGTCTGGACTAAAGACTAGCGGGGTTGCCTGCCCACATAACCTGTCCCCATTTCTCAGCCGGGGGCGGCACGTCACACGGCGCGCCGCCCCCGGTCTTTTGTTTTTGTTCGACCTGGGGGCCGTTTATCTCGATCTGTAACATCTAGCCGAGTTTTTGGGTTCTAGCTGTTACAGATCGAGATGAACAGGATTGCGCTTTCCGAAGAATCTAAATCTGTAACACGTAGCCCGCTTTTGACCGTCTACCTGTTACAGATCGAGACAAACGGAGTAGGACCTAACCCCGTATGTCCCTAACAGTCGAGCGTTCGACCAGCGTACTCGGCACATGAATCGCCTCGATAGACGAGCTCTCTCCAATCGCCGCCTCAAACGCAAGCTTACCGACACCGCGCAAATCAAATCGCAGCGTCGTCAGCCGATTGTGAGGAACAAGTCCCTCGAGTGCGTCGTCGATACCAGCCACGCTCACGTCGTCGGGCACGGACAGGCCCGCATTCTCGAGCGCGGCGATAACGCCCAGCGCCATCTGGTCATTTGCCGCAAGCACGGCAGTCGGCGCCTGCGACCCGCCGGCAAGCACCTCGGCCGCAATCCGCTCGCCCATGGTGTACCCACTGTCCGCACTCCAATCGCCACGCAGCATCGGAGCGGCATCGACATGAGCACGACCCAGCGTATCGCGCCAACCGGCCTCACGAAAACGCGAGGAAATCGAGTTTTCCGGACCCGCCACAAACCGCATATTCGAATGACCATGTTCCAGCAGATAATTGGTCAACAGCTCGCACGAACCATACTGGTCGGAGTCGATCGTCGTGCAGCGCGGATGCGCATACATGGACAGGATGACCGTTCGCACTCCCGGCTGGGGAACAAACTCCTCAAAATCGGGAGCCATGCGGTTCATGTTGAGAATCATGCCGTCGACGGGTCGCTCGACCATGCGGCGCGAGGCATCGGCAAGTGCATAGGGCTTGTCGCCGCCCATCTCGATCATAGTGACGGCAAAATCGTGCTCGCGCGCCGCTTGCATGATACCCTCGAGCGTCGCCAGGTTACCGACACGTGTGATGTTGTACATGCACAGGCCAATAGAACGATACGACCCGCCGCGCAACGCCGCTCCAGCAAAATTGGGACGAAAGCCCAGCTCTTCCATGGCGGCCAGCACACGCTTGCGCGTCTTTTCCGTCACGTTGGGCATACCGTTGACCACACGAGACACAGTCTGGCGGCTCACGCCAGCGAGCGCCGCAACCTCTGCCGCGCTCGCCGAACGACCATTCCTTGTCTGCTGAGCCATGCCTTCCACGCTAACCTGCTTCCCAACTATTCCCCGCACCCATGGCGCATCGTACATACATTGATAACGTGCTCATGATACCCGAGCCATATACCACAACATGAAAACTTCTGTCAATCAAAACCGCTTACCGAACAAATACAACCGTTCGCGGCTGTTTGAAGTTGTTTTGTTTCTATACATCCCAGCCGGATGTTAACGTGCTCATTGTCAAATGTTCACGTGCTCATTTTGGTTCTAATCATTTTAAGATAGTGTTTATCGGGCTTTTTCACCGCTGAACGCTAACCAGGGAGCCTCCTGAGCGCAAACGCACAATATCGAACAGCGAGACGAGAGGGTGTATGCATATGTCTTTGCTAAACCGCGTACAGCAGCTGCCGAAGGGCTTTGTTTGGGGCGCCGCAACCGCCGCGTACCAAACGGAAGGTTCCACGAAGGTGGCAGGCAAGGGTAAGACCATGTGGGACGATTACCTTGTCGCCCAGGGTCGCTTTTTGCCCGACCCGGCCAGTGATTTCTACAACCGCTACGAGGAGGATATCCGCCTTTCTGCCGAGCATGGACTCAACGCCATCCGTGTGTCCATCGCCTGGACCCGCATCTTCCCCAACGGCGACGATGCCGAGCCCCTCGCCGAGGGCGTTAAGCACTACCACGAGCTGTTCGCCTGCTGCAAAAAGTATGGCGTCGAGCCCTATGTGTCCCTGCATCACTTTGACTCCCCCGCCGCCCTGTTCAACCAGGGCGACTGGCTCAACCGCAAGACCGTCGACGCCTATGTGCGCTATGCCGAGTTCTGCTTCCGCGAGTTCCGCGAGGTCAAGAATTGGTTCACCATCAACGAGCTCATCAGCCTCTCGCACTCCCAATACATCCAAGGCAACTTCCCGCCCAACCATCACTTTGATGTGACGAGCGGCATCCAGAGCCAGCACAACGAGCTCGTTGCCCACGCCCGCGCCGTCAACCTGTATAAGGATCTTGACGAGACCGAGCACCTGGGCGGACGCATTGGCATGGTCAACGTCCTGACGCCGGCATATCCTGCCACAGACTCGCCCGCCGACCAGCACGCCGCCGACCTGTACAACGCCTTCTACACCGACTTCATCATGGACGGCGCCTTCCTGGGTCACTACTCCGCGCGCACCCTCTCACTCATCAACGAGATTCTGCGTGCCAACAACGCCACGCTTACGGTTGAGGACAGCGACATGGAGGAGCTCGCCAAGGCGGCGCCCCGCAACGATATGTTCGGCCTCAACTACTATCAGTCGGCGTTTATCGCCGCCTACGATGGCGAGTCCACCAACAGCTTTAACGGCACCGGAGACAAGGGCACCTCGTGCTTTAAGTTTAAGGGCGTCGGGCAGCAGGTCGATATGCCGGGTATCCCCACCACCGACTGGGATTGGCTCATCTACCCGCAAGGCCTCTACGACACGCTCAAGCACATCAGCGCCACCTATCCCAACCTCCCCGTCATCTATATCACCGAAAACGGCCTGGGCCACAAGGACCCCGAGCCCGACGCAAACGGCATCGTCGCCGATCCCGAGCGCATCGACTTTGTCGACCAGCACATGGAGAAGGTGCTCCGGGCGCGCGCCGAGGGCGTCGACGTCCAGGGCTACTTTATCTGGAGCCTGCAGGACCAGTTCTCGTGGGCTAACGGCTATAACAAGCGCTACGGCCTGTTCTACATCGACTTCGACACGCAAAAACGCTACATCAAGCAGTCGGCACTCTGGTACAAGGAGCTCGCCGACACTATGGCGGACGCGCAGTAGCGCATCGCCTCGCTTTCCCCCGAGAGGGGAGCGGCCCTATGCGATACAAACCCAGCCGCTCCCCTCTCTCCCCCTGGGACCGACCCCGCCTGCACCCGGGCTTTTAGCAAGCGGGAGACCATATAGGTTTTCAACGTCCATGCCATTAAGATTTCATGCAAAGAGGAGCGTGAACTATGGAATCGATCGTTAAGTTCTTGGAGAAAGGTCAGCCGTACTTCGACAAGGTCTCTAAGAACATCTACCTTCAGGCCATTAAAGACGGCTTTTTGGCAGCAATGCCCATCATCCTGTCTTCTTCTGTCTTCCTGCTTATTTCGACCCTGCCGGGCGTTGTCGCCACGGTCGGCGGCTTTACGCTGCCCGACTGGTGGAACGTCGACGTCGTGAACTTCTGCAACAAGGTTTACAACTTCACGATGGGCGTCGTGGGCATCATGGTCGCCGGCACCACCGCAAGCGCGCTGACCGGCTCCAAGAACCGCCGCATGCCTGCCGGCAAGGCCATCAACGCCACGAGCACCATGGTCGCCGCCATGTGCGCTATGCTCATCTTGGCCGTTACCCAGACGAGTGCCAAGATCGACGGCGCCGATGTCTCGGTGTTCTTTACCGACAACATGGGCACCAAGGGCCTACTGAGCTCCTTTGTCGCCGCATTTGCCACGGTCAACATCTATGCCTTCTGCATTAAGCGAGACATCACCATCAAGCTGCCCAAAGAAGTCCCCGGCGCCATCGCCCAGAACTTCCGCGACATCTTCGCCTTCAGCTTCTCCATCCTGTTTGTCGCCGTCATCGACGTTATCTGCCGCACCTGCTTGGCCGTCCCGTTTGCCAACGTCATCTCCACGCTGGTGAGCCCGCTGTTCGCCGCTGCCGATTCCTACGCCGGCCTCGCCCTCATCTGGTTCATGATCCCGCTGTTCTGGTTCATGGGCATCCACGGCCCCTCGGTCGTTAAGCCTGCCCTCAACGCCGCGCTGTTTGGCAACATCACCACCAACCTCGCCACGCTGCAGGCCGGCGGTCACCCCGCCCTCGCCCTGACCGAGAACTTCGGTAACTACATCGGCGAACTCGGCGGCACCGGTGCCACGTTCATTGTCCCGATCATCTTCCTGCTCTTTATGCGCTCCAAGCAGCTCAAGGCCGTCGGCAAAGCCTCTGTCGTACCCGTGATGTTCGCCGTCAACGAGCCGCTGCTGTTCGCCGCGCCCATCATCCTCAACCCGTACTTCCTGATCCCGTTCCTGTTTGCCCCCGTGGCCAACGTCCTCATTGGTAAGTTCTTCATCGACTTTTTGGGCATGAACGGCTTTATCTATGCCATGCCGTGGGCACTCCCCGGACCGATCGGCACCTTCATCGACACCAACTTCCAGCCGATCTCTCTGGTCCTGGTTGTCGTCCTGCTGGTCGTTGACTTCTTGATCTACTACCCGTTCTGCAAGGCCTACGACAACGTCCTGTGCAAGCAGGAGGCCGAGACCCTGGCCGAAGAAGAGGCCGAGGAGACCAAGGCCGTCAAGACCGCTGCCGCCCCCGCCGTTGAGGCTCCCGTTGTCGAGACCGCTTCTGCCACTGAGGCCTCCGCAGCTCCGTCCGCCCTTAAGGGCAAGGACCTGAGGGTTCTGGTTCTGTGCGCTGGCGCCGGCACCTCTGCACTGCTCGCCAACGCGCTTAAGGAAGGCGCCGACGAGCTGGGCATCGACATTACCGCCAACGCCGGTGCCTACGGCAGTCACTACGCCATCATGGACCAGTACAACGTCATCGTCCTGGCTCCGCAGGTTCGCACCTATTACAACGAGATGAAGGCCGACACCGACCGCCTGGGCATCACGCTGCTGTCGCCCAAGGGCAAACAGTACATCGACCTCACTAAGGATCCCAAGGGTGCCGTCGCCTGGATCGAGGAAAACCTCGAGGCATAAGACACTGACGCTACCTACCGCTCGCAGACAAAAAATGGCCCGTGCATCGATGTGTGATGCGCGGGCCATTTTGTTTAGACCGCACCCGTCCTCCTGTTCATCTCAATCTGTAACATCTAGCCGAGTTTTTCGGTCCAAGCTGTTACAGATCGAGATGAACGCACAGGCCAAGCCGAAAATCTCAATCTGTAACATGTAGACCGCTTTTGACCGCTTAGATGTTACAGATCGAGACAAACAGAATATGCCGGACCGAATTGTCTAAATCTGTAACAACTAGCTGAGATTTTCGGCCCTACCTGTTACAGATTTAGACGAACAGGCCGAGCAAGTCTACGCCCGCAGGTCCTTTACGCTGGAACGCTCGACCAACACGCCCGAGACGAGCGTGCGGCTTCTTGAGCTCGGAGCCCCAAGACCTGCGACGACCTCGTTAAGCGCACGGATGCCCAGCTCGCAGTGGCGAAACTTCACCGACGTCAGAATCGAGTTGGGAATCGTCTTGTAGAGCTCATCGTCGAAGCCGATCACGGACACGTCGTCGGGCACACTGAGTCCTTTGTCATGTAGAGCCATCATCACACCATTTGCCATGCAGTCGTTAGCAGCGAGGATCGCCGTGCAATCGGGTTTATCAGCAAGCACAAGGCCCGCGGCATAGCCACTATCCGCATTCCAATCGCCTTGCAGAGGCTCGGGCGGCTCAATGCCACGCGTCTCGAGTGCCGCACGCCAACCTTTCATACGGCACTGGCTCGACAGCGACTCTTTCTTACCAGAGACGAAGTACACGTTCTTGTGCCCGCGATTCAAGAAGTACTCGCATGCCATGCGCGCACCACCCTCTTGATCGTCACTAACGGTAGAGCAGGTAGGATGCTCCATCGGCGTGATAATCACCGTCTTGAGGTCCTTCGGTGCCTCAAACGTATCAAAGTCGTCGACCATCTGGCGCAGATTGAAGATCATGCCATCAACAGGCAGCTGCGACATCCTGCGCGCTGCATCGGCAAGGGTCATCTTCTCCCCTGCCCGCTTTTTGATCATCGTCAGCGCAAAACCACGCTCTTCGGCGGCATCGGCGATACCGTCAATCATGTCCACGGCGCCGCCCGACAAGTGAAACAGCACCACGCCGATACACCCGTAACGGCCCAACTTGAGCGAACGCGCGGCAAAGTTGGTTCGAAACCCGAGCGCCTCCATTGCGGAATGGACTTTATCGCGCGTCGACTCGCGCACGCTATCGGGCTCATTGATCACACGCGACACCGTCTTGAGGGAAACACCCGCGGCAACCGCCACATCGTTCATTGAGACGCTTTTCTTGTCCATCGTTGCCACTGCTTCTCCAGTCGGTTCCCTATCGATCGTTCTTTGCGTTCTAGCATACACTACCTGCCCGACTGACAAATCAGCCGTTTATCGGACAATATCGACCGTTCACCCGTAAATCCTTGTTGCTCTTCCAAAAATGTCTTACGTTGTCATTAACGAAATGTCCTACGTTGTCATTTCGCAATGCCTTCCTTAAGCAGGAAGGTTTCCGGGCAGTCCTGACCATCCATCGACGACCAGTTCCATCCACATGCATCGCGCATCAAGCAGCAAAGGAGCTCTATGGACGCCATCGTAAAGATGCTCGAAAAGCATCAACCGTTCTTTGAGAAGATCTCAAGGAACATCTACCTCCAGGCCATCAAAGACGGATTCCTTGGGTGCATGCCCATCGTCCTCACCTCTTCGATCTTCCTGCTGATCGCCACGCTTCCCGGCGTGGTTGGCATCGCGCTGCCCCAACCGCTCATCGACTGGTGCAACAAGCTGTACAACTTCACCATGGGCGTCATGGGCATCATGGTCGCCGGCACCACTGCCAAGAACTTTACGGCTTCTATGAACCGTCGCATGCCCGCCGGCAAAGTGCTCAACGACGGTTCCACCATGGTGGCCGCCCAGTGCAGCATGCTGTTGCTCGCAGTCACGCAGTTCACCACCAAGCTCAACGGCTCCGAGCTTTCGGTC
>CAUDYH010000023.1 GCA_958453575.1 uncultured Collinsella sp. | reverse complement strand
TGCGCGAGCTGCACGAGCGCGGCGTGAAGTGCGCCATCGCAAGCTCGTCCTATCGTGAGCTCATTGACGAGCTGGTTGAGATTGCCGGTATCGCCGACGTGCTGGACTACACCATCAGCGGTCACGAGTGCAGTGCGTTTAAGCCCGACCCCGAGATCTACCTGCGTGCCATGAAGGCGCTGGGAGTTGACCCCGCCGAGTGCCTGGTTATCGAGGACTCGCCTTTGGGTATCGAGGCCGGCAAGCGCTCCGGCGCCCGCGTCCTGGCACTGCGTCCGCATGAGGGCGTCAACCTGGACCAGTCCGCCGCCGACGTCGTCATCGACAACCTGAGCGACATTTTGGCCGCTCTGTAGTGTCAATCCACCGCGAGAAGCACTGGTTCACGCGTCATTTGCTGCGGATTGGCTTAATTTGTCATCTATTTGGATCCGTTTGGCTTCGATTCGGACTAAGTGAGTAGACTTTTTGGTGCAGGACGAGCACAAAGCGCATCTGCTCTAGTAAAACCGCAGGTCACAGGGGTGGCGGTTTTGGGTGTGCTCTGCAGATCGCGTAAAGTCTACTCACTTGTAATTTGGGCCTTTGGTCGTGGGGTTGCTGGTCCCGCTTTGGTTGTCGAGAGAGGGTGAATTGAAGCGCCCCCGCATGCTCCATGCTACAATCGCGGCCACGCCCCACAACTACATCTGCCTTCGAAAGGAGCCTACGTGGCGAACGCCATCGATCAGCTCACGGACCGCGTGCTCGTGCTCGGCCGCCTCACCATCGTTCGCCGCGCTATTACCGCTGTGGCGGTCACCATATCAGCCGTTCTCCAGACATTTCTGATCCAGGCGTTCATTCAGCCCGCCGATCTGCTTCCGAGCGGTCTCACAGGCGTCGCGGTCCTGCTCGATCGCGTTACCTCGCTTGACGGCGTTCATATCGACATCTCGCTCGGCATGCTCGCGCTCAACATCCCCGTGGCGCTCCTATGCTGGAGCGGCATTAGCAAGCGTTTCGTCATCTTCTCGATGATGCAGGTCATGCTCTCGTCGCTGTTCCTCAACATCTTTCATTTCGCCCCGTTTTTGGGCGACAAGATCATGCTCATCATTTTTGGTGGCGTGGTCTCGGGTCTGGGTGCTGCCATCGCGCTCAAGTCCGGTGCATCAACCGGCGGCACCGACTTTATCGCGCTGTGGGTCTCCAACCACACGGGCAAGACCATCTGGGGTGTCATCTTTGGTTTCAACTGCTTTATCCTGGCGATCTTTGGCTTTATGTTTGGCTGGGACAACGCGGCGTACTCCATCGTGTTCCAGTTTATTTCGACCAAGACCATCGACAGCTTCTATCATCGCTACGACCGTGTGACGCTGCAGATCACAACGCGCAAGGCCGATGAGGTCATGACCGCCTATGTTGACCATTTTCAGCATGGTATTAGCTGCGCCGAGGTCATCGGCGGATACAGCCGTGAAAAGATGTACCTGCTGCACACCGTTGTCTCGACCTACGAGAGCCAGGACATTATCAAGCTAGTGTGCGACATTGATCCCGGCGCCGTGATCAATGTGTTCCACACGCTCAACTTTGTGGGCGGCTGGTGGGGCGGTCATGTCGACGAGCCCATGCCCACGGCCGTTCCCGATCCCGACAAGCCCGCTCGCATAGCGAGTCGTCAGGCGCGCCTCAGTGAACAGGACAGCCTGCAGCAGGACGACGGCAAGTAAGGATTTGCTGTATGTGGTGTATCGTTTTATCAAACTGAGATAACATATAAAAAGACGTTATATACGTATTAGTTATTTCGATATTTTGATAAGAGTGATCAGATATGCCTGCGCCCAAAAATGCACCGCTTTACCAGCAGATTTACGACGAGATCAAGGATGCGATTGAGAAAGGTGTTTATGCACCCAAGGAGCGTATTCCGTCCGAACTTGAGCTTGCCGAGCAGTACGAGGTGAGCCGCATTACGGTGCGCCGCGCCGTCGAGGAGCTCTGCTCCGATGGCTACCTGGTTAAGCAGCAGGGCCGCGGCACCTTTGTTTCCACGCCGCACATCAATCGCCAGTTTCACGCCTCGACGCTGCAGACGTTTACCGCGCTGTGTGCCGATAACGGCATGAAGGCCGGCGCGCATGTGGTCGATCGCCAGATCGTTCCGGCGCGCCAAAACGAGATGGAGTTTTTTGGCCTGCGGAAGGATGCGCTGCTGCTGCATATCAAGCGCGTGCGTACGGCCGACGGCGAGCCCATCTTTGAGGAGAACATTTTTGTGCCGTTTGACGCTTACCGTGAGCTGTTGACGGCCGATCTTGAGGACAAGTCGATTTTTGCCGAGGTCGAGCGTGTTGGCGGAACGCCGATTGTCTCGGTTGGCTACCGCACGGTCGAGGCCGTTCGCGCCAACGCCGAGCAGGCCGCCGAGCTGGGCATTGCCCCGCACGACCCGCTGCTCAACCTGCGTGCCGGCTTTATCGGCCCCAATGGCGAGCCGGTTTTGATGGGTAAGCAGTACTACGTGGGATCGCGTTACGTTATGGTCATGTAAGTTACGCGGTTTTACCAAACCGCGTAACGGGCCGACGCTGCGCGCCGCCCAGGGCGACAATTTGTCATTCAAAAGGCGAGGCATGACCAGAAGGTCTATGCCTTGCCTTTTTCATGCCAACTTGTTCGCCCTGGACGTCGCTCGCTGTCCGTCCTCTACCTGCGGCGGAGTAGTCATTGCACTCATTGGGGACAGACTTAAATGAGTAGTCGTTAGGGATATTCTTGTTTGACTAGTCGTTTAAGAACGTCCCCAATGACTACCCATGTCGTGGTCGGCAGCCGTGCGGCACCGGTCCGCGTGGCGGCGTATAATCGGCGGCAGATGACTTGGACGTTAGGAAACCATGACCGATAGCATGCAACAGACGGCGCTCGACACGCTCGGCGCCTATTTTGGCTACACCTCGTTTCGCCCGGGACAGGACCGCATGGTCGATGCGATCCTTGCCGGTCGCGATGCGCTGGGTGTTATGCCCACGGGCGCCGGCAAGTCCATTTGCTACCAGGTACCCGCGCTCATGCTGCCCGGCATCACCTTTGTGGTGAGTCCGCTGCTGTCGCTTATGGAGGACCAGACCCGCGCGCTGCTCGCGGCGGGTGCGCGCCCCAGTTATCTCAACTCCAGCCTTACTCCGGCCCAGCAAAACACCGTGCTCAAGCGGGCGCGCGAGGGCCGCTACCAGCTTATGTACGTGGCGCCCGAGCGCTTGCTCGAGCCACGCTTTTTGGCCTTTGCGCAGGAGGCCGCGGCGGACGGCGGCATTGGCGTGCCGCTCGTGGCCATTGACGAGGCCCACTGCGTGAGCCAATGGGGCCAGGATTTCCGTCCCGCCTACCTGCAGATTCGTGAGTTCATCGATTCCCTGCCGCAGCGCCCCATCGTGGCGGCCTTTACCGCTACGGCGACTGAGCGTGTGCGCGCGGACATTCAGCAGATGCTCGGCCTGCAAAATCCCGCGACGGTGGTGACGGGCTTCGATCGCAAGAACCTCTACTTTGGCTGCGAGGAGATGGGCGACAAGGCCAAGGCCGCGTGGGTGCGCGACTATGTGATCGCACATTCGAGCGAGAGCGGCATCGTGTATTGCTCGACTCGCAAGACGGTTGATGCGCTGGCAGGAGAGCTTGCTGAGGCGTTGGGTCCCAGCGGCATTCGCGTTGGCCGCTACCATGCCGGCATGGGTAATGACGCCCGCCGCCAAAGCCAGCGCGCCTTTATCGACGACGATATTCAGGTGATGGTTGCCACCAACGCCTTTGGCATGGGCATCGACAAGCCCAACGTGCGCTACGTCATCCATAACAACGTGCCCGAGAGCATCGAGGCCTACTACCAGGAGGCGGGCCGCGCCGGCCGCGATGGCGATCCGGCCAGCTGCCACCTGCTGTGGAACGGCAACGATTTTCGCATGCGCCGCTTTTTGATCGACCGCGGCGATGCGGCCGACGAGACGCTCGACGACGAGCAGCGCGCGTGGGCGCTCCAGAACCGATATCGCCTGCTCAGTCAGATGGAAGGCTATTGCAACACCACCGGCTGCCTACGCGAATACATGCTGCGCTACTTTGGCGACGAGGCCGCGGCCGAGCATACGGCCGTGGGCGGCGCCGCCGCGGATGAGGCCGAGGGCTGTGGCAACTGCAGCAACTGCCTCACGCAGTTCGAGGTCGAGGACGTCACCGGTATGGCTCGCGCCGCCGTGCGCTATGTGGCCACGCGCCCCATGCGCTTTGGCAAGTCGCTCATCGCCGATGTGCTTCACGGCGGCAACACCGAGCGCATTCGCCAGATGCATCTGGACGAGGACCGCGGCTATGGTGGGCTGTCGAGCGAATCGGTCGGCCGCATCAAGGACATCATCGGCCAGCTGTGCGGCCGCGGTTATTTGGCCACCTCGCAGGGGCAGTACCCGGTCGTGGGCCTGGGTCCGCGTGCCGGCGAGGTCGAGGACGAGGCGTTTGCCTTTACCGTTAAGCGTCGCGCGTCCAAGCGCAAGGCCTCGGCCCGTGCTCGCCGTGCGGTGGATCTGCTGCGCGAGGAGGCCGAGCTGGATCAGCGCCCGCGCGTGGGCGACGATGCCGAGCTGTTCGAGCGCCTGCGTACCCTGCGCAAGGAGATCTCGACCGAGCTCGAGATGGCGCCGTACATGGTCTTTTCCGACAAGGCCCTGCGCGGCCTGTGCCGCCTGCGCCCGCAAACGCGCGACGAGCTGATTCAGGTCAACGGCATCGGCGAGAAAAAGGCCGATGCCTTTGGCGAGCAGTTTATGGCGGCGATTGAAGAGTTTGAGTCCGAGCATGCGCGGGATGGAGCGTAACGATGGCAACCGACGATAAAACCGACCGCGCTGGCGTATCCGCCGTACCGCTGTACCAGCAGGTCATGGACGACCTGAAGGGCGAGATCGCGCGCGGCGTGTATGCGGCCGGCTCGCGCATTCCTTCCGAGATGGAGCTCGCGAAGTCTTACGGCGTGGGACGCATCACCGTGCGTCGCGCCATCGAGGAGCTGTCGCGCGCGGGATATCTCAACCGACAGCAGGGGAGGGGCACCTTTGTGTGCGCTCCCAAGCTCAAGCGCAAGATTGTCCAGAAAGGTGACGTCCAGAGCTTTACTGAGGGTTGTGCCGCCAACGACATGGTGGCCGGAGCGCGTCTGGTGTCGCGTACGGTGGTCGCGGCGACGCGCGAGGATGCGGCGTTCTTTGGCGTGGAGCCCGGCTGCGAGCTCATCGTGGTCGAGCGCGTGCGCACGGCGGATGGCGTGCCCGTCATGCTCGAGAACAACGCCTTTGTGCTGGCCGACCATCCCTACCTGCAGACGCTTGCCGATAAGGACCTCACCGATAACTCGATCTTTGCGCTCGTTGCCGAGCATTCGGGCCGCGCGCCGCTCAAGTCCGACCCCTGTACCGTGGAGATTGCGCTTGCCGATGCTCAGGCGGCCCCGCTGTTGGAGGTGCCGGCCGGCGAGCCACTCTTCTATATGGAGGCGTACTTTACCGATGAGGACGAGCGGCCCCTGCTGCTCGGGCGCCAAAAGATCGTGGGCTCGCGCTACGTGTTCGACATCTAACGTCCATAGATAGAACAACATAGAACAAATTTGCTGAAATGACTTCACCTGCGACAGCTCGCATGCTATAAATAGAACAACATAGAACGACTGCAGGTACGAGCTGCCGTCGTCCAAAGCCGCCACACAAGGAGGAGCGTCACCGTGAACGCACACGATCTGATTCAGGAAATTATCGAGCGCAAGGGTAAGATCGAGAACGTCTTTTGGATCGCCTGCGGCGGTTCGATGATCGACCTGATGCCGGCTAACGAGCTGCTCAAGCGCGAGGCCACTACGTTTGCCTCGACGGTCTACACCGCGCGCGAGTTTTGCCTGATGGCCCCCAAGAGCCTGGGGCCGAAGTCGCTCGTCGTCGCCTGCAGCCACAGTGGCAACACGCAGGAGGTCATCGACGGTTGCGAGATGGCGTTGACTGCCGGCGCCGAGGTCGTCGCCCTCACCGACTGCGAGGGCTCCAAGATCGACAACGGCAAGTGGACCACCTGGGTCTACCCCTGGGGCGAGGGTGTGTCGCAGGCCGAGGTGCCGCAGGGCATCGGCGCTCTGATCGCCGCCGAGCTGCTCGACCAGCAGGAAGGCTACGAGGCGCTCGCCGACATGTACGAAGGCCTCAAGCAGATGGATGCGCTGCTGCCCGCCGCCCGCGAGAAGGTCAACGCCGAGCTGGGCGCCCGCTTTGCCGAGCTCTGCCAGCAGCACAAGTTCTTCTATATCCTGGGGTCCGGCCCCAACTTTAGTCAGACCTACGCCATGGCCATCTGCTCGCTCATGGAGATGCAGTGGCAGCACTGCTGCTATATCCACTCCGGCGAGTACTTCCACGGCCCCTTCGAGGCTACCGAGCCCGGCGTGTTCTACTTTGTGCAGCTCGGATCGGGTGAGTGCCGCCCCATGGAGGAGCGTGCACTCGCGTTCCTCAACACGCACACCGATACGATTATGGTGCTCGATGCGCTCGAGTACGGCGTGGGCGAGGTACCTGCCAGCGTGCGTTCGTTCTTGGAGCCGATCTTCTTTTACGCGATGAGCTGCGAGCTGCGCGCCGCCCGCGGCAAGGTGTTCGACCACAGCCCCGAGATCCGTCGCTACATGGGCATCGAGCAGTACTAAGTAGCTGGGAAAGCAATCTTTTACGACGGGGCCTTCACCAAACGAGGGTCCCGTTTGCGTCGCGGCACCCCGTCCCAGCTGTCTGATAACGAAGTCAAATACTTTCCCCAGAAGTGAACGACCTATTTTGGACCCCTGAAGCATCCGCACTTTTTGGCGCCAAAACCGCAGGAAAATCTCGATGAAACCGCAGGAAATAGCAGCTGAAAAGTGTCGATGCTTCGGGGGTCCGATTTTGCTCGCTCACTTTGCGGGAAAAGTATTAGACCTGAATCTGCGAGCGTGTCGCGTGAGCCAAAAAAGCGGGCCGTGCCGGGGATTTCCGGCACGGCCCGCCCTGCATTGCGTCCGTTATGAGCGAGTTGCCGCGTCAACCGGCGAACTACTTTGCGTCGTAGGCCTCGGCATCCCACCAGTCGAGCTGGGCGATGTTGTCGCGAATGTGCTGGCAGCTCTTGTGGAAGCCCTCGAGCTCGTGCTCGGAAAGGTCGAGCGTGTAGACCTCCTCGACGCCCTCGGCGCCGATCACGCACGGCAGGGAGGTGAAGATGCCCTCCTCGCCATACTGGCCGGTCATGAGCGTGGAGGCCGAAAGCACGGCATGCTCGTTGTGCAGCACGGCGGCGCAGACACGCGCAGCGGAGTTGGCGACGGCGTACTCGGTGCACTGCTTGCCCCGGTAGGTCACATAGCCGCCCTTGCGCGCGAGCTCCTCGACCTCCATGTGGTCAAAGGCGTACTTGTCGGGGTTTTCGGCCTGAAGCTCGTTGAGGCTCTTGCCGGCGATGGTTGCGGCCTTAAAGGCGGCCAGCTGGCTAAAGCCATGCTCGCCGATCATGTAGGCGTCGATGGACTTGGGGCTCACACCGACCTTCTTGGAGATCTCGGTGCGCAGGCGGGCGGAGTCCAGACCGCAGCCCGAGCCGATGATCTTCTTGGGATCGTAGCCGGTCAGGTGCCACAGCTCGGTGCACACGACGTCGCAGGGGTTGGAGATGCTCACGAAGATGCCGTCAAAGCCGGCGTCGACGATGCGCTTGGCAAAGGTGCGGGCGGCGTCGGTGGTAAAGAACAGCTCACCGTCGCGGTTGCCGGCGGCCAGCGCGACCTTGCCGGCAGCGTTGACGATGACGTCGCAGCAGGCCAGCTCCTCGTAGTGGTCGTAGCAGTTGACGATCTTGGTGTTGTACGGGACAAACGAAAGGGAGTCGCGCAGGTCCTGGACCTCGGACGTCACCTTGGCCTCGTTGATATCGCACAGGTACAGCTCATCGGCAATGCCCTGCATAAGCAGGCTGTTGGCGACATGTGCTCCTACGTGGCCCTGGCCGACCACACCGATCTTACGAGTCTGGTACATATATGTATCCTTTCGGCCGAGTTTTTCGCGTCGAACCATTGTAGCGTCCTGCTGCCACTTTGCTAGGCTAAAGCGCCGTAGATTTTTGGGACATGCCTTAATCTCTATTTTTGGAGTGATTTGGGCCGCTGACGGCATCGCCGGGCGATGTGCTCGCGCGGATGGGCCCGCTCGTTGTACCATAGCTGCAACTGACTCGTAAGGAGCATCCATGCCCATTCGCATCCCCGACGCCCTCCCTGCCGCCGCGCAGCTCGAGAGCGAGAACATCTTTGTCATGACCGAGTACCGCGCGCTGCATCAGGACATCCGTCCGCTGCGCGTGCTCATCCTCAACCTCATGCCCACCAAAATCGCCACCGAGACGCAGATCATGCGCAAGCTCTCCAACACGCCGCTACAGGTGGAGGTGGACCTGCTGCGCACCAAAACGCACGAGGCCACGCACGTGAGCGCCGGCCACCTGGAGACGTTCTACCGCACGTTCGACGACATCCGCGACATTCACTACGACGGCTTGATCATCACAGGCGCGCCGGTGGAGCAGATGCCGTTCGAAGAGGTCGACTACTGGCCCGAGCTCTGCCAGATCATGGACTGGTCCACCACGCATGTGCACTCTACGCTGCACATTTGCTGGGGCGCGCAGGCGGGGCTCTACCATCATTACGGTATTCAGAAGTACGACCTGCCGGCAAAGGCGAGCGGCGTGTTCGAGCATTATCTGGTGAAGCCGCAGAGCCCGCTGGTCCGCGGCTTTGACGACCGCTTCTATGCCGTGCATTCGCGCAACACCGATGTGCGCCGCGAGGACGTGGAGGCCGAGCCGCAGCTTGAAGTCGTGGCCGTGTCCGACGAGGTAGGCCTGTATATCGTCAAGTCGACCGACAGCCGCCGCTTTTTTGTCTTTGGCCATCCCGAGTACGATACCGACACGCTGCGCCTGGAGTACGAGCGCGACGTGAAGCGCGGGCTCAACCCTCAGGTGCCGGCGCATTACTTCCCGGGCGACGATCCCACCGCCGAGCCGCGCAACGTCTGGCGCAGCCAGGCTCAGCTGCTCTACACCAACTGGCTCAACTACTACGTCTACCAGACCACGCCCTACGACCTGGCCCGCGCCGGCGAGGAGCACTAGGCCGCTGTCGTGGCTGTGGCTGCGGCGGTTATCGTGGCCGCTACGCGACGAGCGTGGATAATCGGACGCATGTTGAATGAGCGTGGATAATCTCCCACTTTTGGTCGAGGAACAGGCCCAAAGTGGGAGATTTTCCACGCTCGATTTTTCTGCGGCTGTCGTAGGCGGCAGCACCACGCGTCGAGTGTTTACGGACAGCATCGCAAACTAGGTAGTTTCGAGCCACAGCATATTTTCTTTTAAGGAAATCGACGGCTTTTGAGGCATAAAGATGTGGAGACAGGGACCTCTCGACAACCGTTCTACCTGCAGATATAAGCCATTAACCTAAAACGTCCAAAACCGTCAAGCATTTGGTCAGCTGCTGGACAGCATTTGGTCAGACTTCGCATGAAACCGTCTGGTACGTTGGCGCCGTTCCAAGAGTTGGGAGGCGACATGGCAAACGCGACGGCGAATCAAAGACTCACAGGCCACATTAAAGCGTGCGAGCAGCAGATGAGCTGCGTGTACGCGCGTACGACGGCGGAGGCAAAGCAGATTGAGCGGCGGGTGGCGGCGGGAAGTCTCAAGGTGGTCATGCCGGGGTTGTATGCGCGTCCGGAATACTGGTCCGAGCTCAAGTTTCGGCAGCGTTATCTGCATCGGGTGCGGGCGCTTGCGCAAAAGCACCCCGACTGGACGTTTTGCTCCTATACGGCGGCCGTTGTCTATGGCCTTTCGGTTTCGCATGCCAATTTGACGCACATCCATATCGCCGTGGCACCGGCACAATCAACGACGCCGGGCTCTCAGGTCGTTCGCCATCGTTATGTTCGTCAAACACGGGCCACCCAGATGGACATTGCCGTGACCGATATCGATCAAACGATTACGGATTGCCTGGTCGATGCATCGTTTGTCGAGGGACTGATCATTGCGGACTCGGCGCTTCATGAGCAGCTGTTGTCGAAGGAGCATCTCGTTGAGGCAGTCAACAAGCTTGGCTTAAATCGTCGCGGTGTTGTGACGGCGCGCAGGGTTGCACGGTATGCCGATGGCCTGTCGGAAAGCGGTGGCGAGTCCAAGGCGCGCGCCCTGATGATCGAGCGCGGCTGGCAGACGCCGGAGCTGCAAATTGAGCTGTTCGACCCGGTTGAGCCGGGACGGCCGTATCGCGTTGACTATTT
>CAUDYH010000022.1 GCA_958453575.1 uncultured Collinsella sp. | reverse complement strand
CCGGAGGCGACGGCGAGGCCAGCAACGCCGCCCTCGAGCGCAGCGATACGGTCCTCAAAGACGCCCTGGGTGGAGTTGGTCAGACGACCGTAGATGTTACCGGCGTCGGCAAGGCCAAAGCGGTCAGCGGCGTGCTGGGAGTTGCGGAACACATAGCTCGTGGTCTGGTAGATAGGCACGGCGCGGGAGTCGGATGCGGGATCGGCGCTCTCCTGGCCAACGTGAAGCTGCAGGGTATCGAAACCAAAGGTGTGCTCGGGGTTGTTGATGAACTGGCTCATGATGATCTCCTTGATCGAACAAAAGTAAATAAATTAGAGAGAAGTAAGTCGCTGCCTCCTGATCACGCCGACGGGCGCAAACAGGAGCCCGGCATTCGTCTTGGTAAGCAATTCATATGCGGGCCTCCTTTCGCATCCCGGTTCCGTGGTCGGTTTAATTACCTACCGCCTTTGTGTGTTTTGAATAGTACGAGCATTGTTTCGCTCGGTCAATCACTTAAAAGCGCTAACCTGTTATCGGTTTTGTAGATAGCAATCGAAAGGATGGCGTCGATGACCCTTCAGCAGCTTCGTTTTCTGATTGCCGTGGCAGAGTCCGGCTCAATCAACGCCGCAGCTCAGCGCCTCTATACCGCTCAGTCCAATATCTCAAACGCCGTCAAAAGCCTGGAACAGGAGCTCCATCTGGAGATCTTTACGCGCTCCAGCCGCGGCGTCACGCTCACTAACGACGGCACCGAGCTTTTGGGCTATGCGCGCCAGGTCGTAGAGCAGGCCGACATGCTCGAGGCGCGCTACGAGGACGGCGGCACCCCGCAAGCCCGCCTCGCCATTTCCGCCCAGCACTACGCCTTTTCGGTCGAGGCCTTTGTCAACGTGGTCGAGCGCTGCCGCGACAGCAAATTCGAGTTCATCATGCGCGAGACCACCACATCGCAGATCATCGATGACGTCCGCGCATTTCGCAGCGACATCGGCATCCTCTATCTGGACGACTTTAACGCCCGCGTTCTGCAGAAGGCTTTTGCCGATGCGCGCGCGAGCTTCCATCCCCTATTCGACGCGACGGTCCACGTCTTCGTTAGCGAGCGCCACCCGCTTGCCCGCCGCCCGCAGCTGTCCCTTGCCGACCTCACACCATATACGCGCTACAGCTTTGAACAGGGGACCTCAAACTCCTTCTATTACGCCGAGGAACCTTTTAGCTATATCCCTTGCGACCGCAACATACGAATCTCGGACCGCGGAACACTTACTAACTTACTTATCACGTCGAACGGCTACACCCTGTCGACCGGTGTCCTCTCCAATGAAATGCAATGGGGTATGGCATCGATCCCGTTAGCAGACGCCCCAACGATGCACGTAGGCTATATCATGCACGACGAGCGCAAGCCCTCTCCCCTCTTGCAGCAATACCTCGACGAGCTCAACCGCATCATCCATGCCAACTAACTGTCGGAAGACGGGGTAGAAATCGTAGATTGCTAGCCCCCGGCGGGCATGGCGCTACAATGGTCACTCACACGAAACGTACCCAACGAAAGGAAGCCCGTGAAGGTCATCATCTATACCGACGGCTCGGCCCGATCAAATCCGGGACGCGGCGGCTACGGCGCCGTGCTCAAATACACCAACCCCGCCGGCAAGACCTTCACCTCCGAGCTTTCGCGCGGCTACGCCAAGACCACCAACAACCGCATGGAGCTCATGGCGGTCATCGTGGCGCTCGAGGCACTTAACCGCCCCTGCGAGGTCGAGGTCCATTCCGATTCGCAGTACGTCGTCAACGCCTTTAACAAGCACTGGATCGACGGCTGGAAAAAGCGCGGATGGAAAACCGCCAACAAGCAGCCCGTCAAGAACCGCGACCTGTGGGAGCGCCTACTCACCGCCAAAAGCAAGCACAAGGTTGAGTTCATCTGGGTTAAGGGTCACGCCGGCCACGAGCTCAACGAACGCTGCGATGAGCTCGCCACCACGGCGGCCGACGGCAGCAACCTCGATATCGATACCGGCTTTAACGAGAGCGACCTGTAACGGCGTTTTCGCACGCTATTTCCTGCCCCCTCGCGCTACACTCATCCTGTAAACCGAACGGCACGAGGGGGATACATGCTGCGTATAGCGACCATCGGCACATCCATGATTACCGACGACTTTATCCAGGTCGTCAACGCCAACGACCAAGCCGCGTTTGTGGGCACGCTCTCGCGCGATGCCGAGCGCGGCGCCGCCTTTACCGCCGAACACGGCGGCGAGCGTAACTTCACCGCACTTGACGAGCTTGCGTCCGCCGACGACGTCGACGCCGTCTACATCGGCAGCCCCAATGCGCTCCACTACGAGCAGGCCCTTGCCTGCATCGCCGGTGGCAAGCACGTCATCGTCGAGAAACCCTTCTGCGCCACCGAAGCGCAGGCGCTGGAAGTCTTCCGCGCTGCCGAGGCAGCAGGTGTCGTGGCCCTCGAGGCCATGCGTCCCCTCCACGATCCCGCCTTCCACGCCATCGAGGACGCCCTGGGCGAGATCGCCCCCATCCGCCGCGCCTCATTGCGCTTTGGCAAGTATTCCTCGCGCTACAACGAGATTCTCGCGGGACGCGCCACCAATATCTTCGACTGCAATATGGCATCGGGTTCCCTCATGGACATTGGCGTCTATACCGTCGAGCCCATGGTCGAGATCTTTGGCATGCCCTCCGGCCTTACGAGCATGACCACTCTGCTCGATCCCACCACGCGACAGCTCACGCACGGCCCCATCGATGGCTGCGGTTCCATCCTCGCCAGCTACGGCGGTGGCCGTATCTCCGTCGAGCTCACGCACTCCAAAATTACGAATGACCTGCTGCCCTCGCAGATCGAAGGCGAGCGTGGCACTATCCAGATCGACCATCTGTCCACGCCCCGCAACGTCCGCATCGACTATCGCGGCGACGTCGTACGCGGCTCGGCGACCGAGGCACCGCGCGAACAGGGAGACAACGGCCGCGTGCTCGACCTGCCCAAATCGAGCAACACTATGGAATACGAACTCACAGACTTTATCACCGCCATCGGCGGCATCGATAACGTTAAGGAAGAGATTTGGGAGACCCCGGCGGGACGCCACGAGCTTGGCCACTACCGCGATGTCACACTCGTCTCACTGCGCATCATGGATGCCGTGCGCCAGCAGGCCGGCATAACCTTCCCGGCCGACGCAGGCAAGCAGGCATAGCTATGGGCCTCTTCGATACGTTCTTCTCCAGCGTCACCGGCGGCAGTCGAGAGCCTCAAAAACCATCAAACGTCGAGCTCGAGCTGCGCCGCAGGCTTGCTGTGCTCGCAAGCGACGAGGCCACTCAAGACACTCCCCTGCGCTATTTCCTACGCTGGGAGGGGCAAGTCCAAGGCGTTGGTTTTCGCTTTACCAACACCAACCTCGCACAGGCACGCGCACTCACCGGCTGGGTGAGTAACATGGAAGACGGGTCAGTCGAGATGGAGATACAGGGAGCTCCGGCAAACATCCTGTCTCATCTCGAGGCGCTTCATGCCTCCTATGAGCGCATGGGAACGCGTTTTCGCCTCGTAGACGCCCAGACCCGAGCCCCATTTGCCCATGAAGACGGTTTCATTCCTCGTTATTAGTATTGTGTGCTAAATACGGTATCATTTACCTACGACCGTTGATAGAAAAGAGGCGAGGCGCATGGCGGTGCAAAGAAGGAATACCAAGCAGCGAAAGCTGGTTCTTGACGCTGTGCGCCAAAGCTATAACCATCCCACCGCCGACGAAATCTACAACGCCGTACGCGAACAGGATGACAAGATCAGCCGCGGCACGGTCTACCGCAACCTCAATCTCTTAGCCGACGCAGGGGAGATTCTCTCTATTAAGACGCCGGGCGGCAGCCGCTTCGATCGCACCATCGAGCCGCACGCACATATCATCTGCACCTCGTGCAGCCGCGTCATCGACGTGCCGCTCCCCTTCGATGCCCAACTCGACGACAAGGCGTCCGAGCAAATCGGCTGGGACGTCACATCGCACTACACCATCTTCGAGGGTCTCTGCCCCGACTGCCGGTAGATGTTTGGGACATGCCTACACAGCAAGTAGACGACGCAGTTCTTCTTCGACCGTGCGCGCGTAGCGGACGCGGTCGTTGATGCCGCGCATGCTGGGGTTGCAGCTCTCCATCAGATAGGGATGGCCCACCACGTTGAGCATGTCACGATCGTTCTCATTGTCGCCAAACGCCATCATCTCATCGGGCGAAATCCCCAGAGCGCGACCGTAATCGGCAAGCGCGGAGCCCTTGCCCGAATCGAAACCGATAAAGTCCGTCCATTCGGTTCCCGATGTCATGACATCGACTCGATCGCTAAAGTGGCGCTCGAAATACTCCAGCGCCGCCTGCTGCTCCGCCTCGGGCGTCTGGAAGGCAATCTTAATGACGTCCTCGTCGATGTCTTCGGGACGGTCGACTACCGCCACATCGCAGTGGACCTCATAACGCAGGTGGTCAACAAACGCATCGTTGCCGCCCATGGTGTAGAGGTGCCCCTCACACGAAAGGGTCACGTCGGCATGGGGATACGCAACCACGGCATTCGCGATATCCATAGCAAGGCTACGCTCCATGGAACGCTTGACAACGGCACGCCCCTCGCTCATCACCAGGGCTCCGTTTTCGCATACATAGGCGAGTTCATCGGCCACCGGGGCAAACAGGTAGCGCAAGCTCGCATATTGACGGCCGCTCGCCGGCATAAACACGATACCGCGACGATGCAGCTCATCAATGAGCTCAAAGGCCTCGGAACGCGGCTCGCGCTCCCCCGGATGCAGCAACGTGCCGTCCAAATCGCATGCAATCAGCTTGATTCCCTCAAGACCCATATGCTTCCCCCAAAGCCTCCTATCAACAGCAAGACGGACTTTGATTGGTCGCCCCTCAAAGCCCGTCTTGCGCATACGCACGCTTAGCCGCGCGTCTTTTTTACGATGGTAAAGTCGGGAGCCATGCTCACGACGACATCCGCCGCGCTCGATGCAAAGCGTCGGTCCGCATCGAGTTCGCGGGTAACCACCGAGAGCCGAACACCCTCGACACCCCGGAGCATACGGCCCAAAACAGGCTGCACCGGCGTATACATGCGCACGGTATGCTCGTCCGAGTCGCCCCGGAAGAGCGGCGCATGCATGTTGCCGATCTCCCAGCACGCATGCGCGAGCGCAATCGGATCCATGCGGTCGACTTCGACCAAATAAACCTCGGCGCTGCGCAGGCGCACGACAACCGCCACGGGCACCATGCCCGAACGGTCAATGGCGAGCACGTCGCCATCGGCAAGACGACCGCCGTCGGTAGCATCCAGCCGAACATCAATCGTGCGCCCCAGCTCCGTCACGCCCACAAACGCGCATACATCGGCCTGGTCCCAATCGAGCAGCAGCTCGTCAACTTCAAAGACGCCGCCCAACTTCCGGCGAAGCAGGAGTTCATAGGACGGATCGTTGAGATTTCCCAAGCATGTCGTCGAAACCAGGCGTTCAGACATACTCTAACCCTCGACCTCAACGAGCTCGATATCAAAGTTGAGGTCCTTGCCGGCCAACTCGTGGTTGGCGTCGAGCGTCACAGCCTCGGGCGTCACGTCAATGACGACGGCGGGAACGGGCATGCCGCTCGGCGTGGACAGGAAGAGCTTCATGCCCTTCTCGATCTGCTCGATGTTGGGAACCTGCTCGGCCGGGAAGGTCAGAACCATCTCGGGATTGTGCTCGCCGTAGGCATCGGCAGCAGGAATGTGCACGGTCTTCTTCTCGCCCACCTGCATGTCGACAACAGCGGCGTCGAAGCCCTTGATCATCTGGCCGGCGCCGCAGGTGAACTCCAGCGGCTCGCCGCGATCGTAGGAGCTATCGAACTGCGTGCCGTCGTCGAGCGTGCCGCGATAATGGGTCTTGACCTTCTTGCCCTGGTTGGACATGGTAACCTCCGTGATAAGGGCGGCGCACAACGCGGGCCGCCGTGTACATATGGCGCTAACTATACCCTAGTCATACAATTCAAAGACAGTTTGCAAAGAAACGCTGCAACCGGAGGAACCATGGCATATCCCGTATTTGACCTACACTGCGACACCGCCGACCGCATCGGCTGGGCCACACTCGATCTCGACCTGCGCTTTACCGCCGGCACCGACGGTTATTTCCCCGGCGACGAAACGCATCCGCAAGATTTCGACCTCATCGAGGGCAACGCCTGCGCCATCTCGCTCGCAAAGATCGGCAACACGCCGTGGGCACAGTGCTTCGCCACGTTTGTCCCCGACGAGATTCCCACCGCCCACGCCGCGCGCTTCCAGGCGCAAATCATGGCGCACATGAGCGGCCAGGCGATGCTCAACCACGACCGTATGGTCAACGTGCGCAGCGCCGCAGACATTCGCCCCGCGCTCAAGGACGGCAAGGTCGCCTGCATCCACACCATCGAAAACGCCACGTTCTTTGCCGAGGACCCCGCGCTGATCGAGGTGCTCAAGAGCCTGGGCGTGCTTATGTCGTCACTCAGCTGGAACGCGCAGGGACCGCTCGCGAGCGGCCACGACACCCACGCCGGCCTCACCGCCGCCGGCATCGAGGCGCTTACGCAGATGGAGCACGCCGGCATGGTGCTCGACGTCTCCCACCTCAACGATGAGTGCTTTGACGAGGTCGCCGCCCGCGCCACGCGTCCCTTCGTCGCCAGCCACTCCAACTCCCGTGCGGTTTGCGGCGCCAAACGCAACCTTACCGACGACCAGTTCCGCGCCATTCGCGACATGGGTGGCATCGTCGGCCTCAACTACTGCAGCGAGTTCCTTTCCAACGACGCAACCGACAAGACCGCCGCAGACGTCACCTTCGACCAGCTGGCGGCGCATATCGAGCACTGGCTCGACCTGGGCGGCGAGGACGTCATCGCGCTCGGCGGCGACTGGGACGGTGCCACTGTGCCCGCTTTCCTCTCCGATGCCAGCAAGATGCCCGAGTTCCAGAACATGCTCTCCAAGCATTTTGGCAAGACCGTGATGCAAAAGCTCTGCAGCGACAACGCGCTTGCCTTCTTCGAGCGTTATTAATTTCACATCCCTTGAGCGGGCCGGCATGCCGAACGGTCGACATGCCGGCCCGTCCCCGATCTGAAGGACCGCTTTTGACGCAGCAGTTTACGATTTCCGCATCCCGACCGGATGGGACGACCATCCCCGTCGTCGTTACCAAAAAGCGCGTCAAGAACTTCAACCTACGCGTCACATCGAGCGGCGAGGTCCACGCCAGCGCACCGATCGGCGCCAGCCGCGAGCGTATCGAAGCGTTTGTGAAGCGCAACAGCGCCTGGATTATCAGCCGACTTGCCCAGCGCGAGCAGCGTCAGGCGACGGCACGAGAGCCGCTCAGCCCCTCGTCCATCATTGCACTTTGGGGCAAGCCCATCACGGTACAGGATGCACTCGATCACAACTTTGCATCCCCCGCACCGCGACCCAAACAGGCCACCTTCGCAAGTTTTATGGGTACCGATGAATCGGACGAAGGCCCGCAGGCCAAGCGGCACGCAATCCTCGACGTCCTAACGTCCGATGAGCTCCAAGCCCACATCGACCAGCTCTACGCGTCCGAGGTCACATCGGCGCTGCGCGACATCGTGCACGCGTACGAAGTCGCAATGGGCGTCACCGTGGCCCGCGTCTCCGTGCGCAGCATGAAAACGCGTTGGGGCTCATGCACGCCCAAATCCGGCGCCATTCGCATCGCGCGCGAGCTCGCCGCCTACCCCGTCGAATGCCTCGACATGGTTGTCGCCCACGAGTTCGTCCACTTGCTCGAGCCAAGCCACAATCAGCGTTTTCACGCCCTGCTCGACACGTACTGTCCCAACAATAGAGCTCTGTCGCAGCGGCTCAAGCAGCCACCCATAGAGACGTATTAGAACCGGTTACCGCACGCGCTCGATCTCGACACCGCAGCTTGCCAGGGGCAGGCCAACAGGAGCCCACGGCTTATCGAGCTTTATGCGCACACCAAGCAGCAGGGGGTAACGACGCAGCAGCATCTGGGCCACACCCTCGGCTGCCGCCTCGATGAGTTTAAACGTGTGCTCGCGCAGATAGCCATCAACATCGTGGCACACCGAGCCGTAGTCAATCGAGGCATCCAGGTTATCGTGCTCCCCCGCCGCGCGCAGGTCGGCATAGAGCACCAGAGAAACGATGAACTTCTGACCCAGCGCGTTCTCCTCGGGATACACGCCATGGTTGGCAAAAACCTCAAGGCCGTCAATGACAATACGATCGGCATGGCGCAAATCGTCATAGCTCACATGGGGCACCGCCGTTGCGGTGGATATTTCGCCCCTTCCACGGCGGGCGAGCTCGGCGCCTTCAGTCTTGGTTGCATTCTCGGGCAGTTTCTTGTTACTCATCGCGATCGTCTCCTTCGTTTAGAACCCCGACCGCGCAAACTAACTACACGCGAATCGACAGGTTCTTTTTATCATCGCTCCAGTTGCAAGCATTGCGCGCGGGGCATGCAAAGCAGGCGCGCGACGCTTTGTCGGCCGCATAGAGCAGACGCTCAAGCGGTTGGCTGTTCACGCGCAGCTTTCGATGGCCCAGAATGGCCGTCTTAATGGCTGCGGCATCGGCCGGCTCAAACGCCACATCATCGGGCATGCCGCCGAGAATCGCATCAGCGACGCGTTCGCTTGCAACATCATGGGATATACCCGATTCATACTGTTCATCTTTGCCGATATCGTGAAGAAGTGCCGTGGCGTAGATGACCTCGCGGTCAAATTCGAGCTGCTCCTCGAGATTCTTGATCCACATAATGCGAGCGACATCGAGCAGATGGTCAATACCGTGGCGGCAGAAGATGCGCCCCGATTCCAACTGTACGATGTTGCCCAGGTGCCGCCGGAACAGCCCGTTGGCACAAATGTAATCAATGCGAGGCATGGCACCAAAGGGGGCCAGGCCCGAAGCCATAAAGCCGCGACGCGACGTCCCCTCATCGGTCTTCGATGTAAAGTCGTTGACGACTCTCATGGTTAGCGGCCCAGCATCCTAAAGAAACGCTCCTCGAGCGCGGGATCGGTCTCAAAGACGCCGCGGCGAGCAAGCGTCACGGTCTTGGTGCCGGGCTTTTGCACGCCACGCATCGTCATGCACATATGCTCGGCCTCCATCAACACAATCGCTCCCTGGGGAGCGAGATAATCCATGAGGGCATCGGCAACCTGTGTGCACAGTTGCTCCTGCAGCTGAAGACGGCGGGCATAAACCTCAACCGTGCGGGCGAGCTTGGAAAGCCCAGCCACCCGACCGTTAGGGATATAACCAATGGCGGCCTTGCCATAAAACGGCAGCAGATGATGTTCGCACAGCGAGTAGAACGTAATGTCGCGCTCGATAACCAAATCGTTCGAAGCGACGGCAAAGGTTTTGGACAGGTGCTCCTCGGCACTCTGGTCCATGCCGCCGGCGATCTCACCATACATACGGGCAACGCGCGCCGGGGTCTCCAGCAGGCCCTCACGAGTTGGGTCCTCGCCTATGCCCTCAAGCAACAGCTTAATGGCGGCCTCGACTTTTTCCTGATCGACCATCTGGGCCTCACTTTTCCGATTTCACGTTCGCGCTATGGTACCACGCCCTCCGGCATCGACCACAAGCTACATAGTATGGGTCGAATAGACTGGATCGTCCCGCCAAAGCTCCACAGCGTCGCAAAGCGCAACGCCCTCACGCACAGCGCGGTCGCGCGTAGCGTTCATATCGATCACACGCTGGTTGCTCGAGCCCCTAAAGCGCAACGAGATATCATAAAGATCCTGAACAAACGGGCCATCCACCAACATGTCGAGGCAGGCAAGGATACGGTCCGTCACCTCAGTATGGTGACGACCACCCGGCATAAGCTCCTCGAGCACGTCGCCGGTAAAACACCAAATGGTCTTTCCTGACCCCGCAGGATAAGCGGCACGAACACGCTCGACAAACTCAACGAGCCCCGCCTGGTTCTCGGGCTCCATGGGCTCTCCGCCCAGAATCGTCAGGCCGTCAATAAAGGGATGATCGAGGCTCTCGATAATCTTGTCCTCGACGGCACGATCAAAGGGCTCGCCCGCAGCAAAGTCCCACGCAACAGAGTTAAAGCAATTCTTGCACCCACGACGGCACCCACTCACAAACAGAGAAGTACGAACGCCTTCCCCATCAGCAATGTCGAAATACTTAATGTTCGCGTAGTTCATAGGTAACTCTCCCGGGAGGCCGGGACTTATCATCCCGTCCTCAAACATTCTCGGCCTGCGGCCTGCGAAACTGCGGGCGGGACGATAAGTCCCGGCCTCATGCAAAGGGTAACTCAA
>CAUDYH010000021.1 GCA_958453575.1 uncultured Collinsella sp. | reverse complement strand
GCCAGCATTGCCTTGACGACAGGGCGCTCCCCTATGGCATGGGACAGCGCCTCGCTCGCGTGTTCCGAGACAAAGTACAGCCAGCCGCAGATTGTTCCGATCAGCGACAGAGGAATGAGCCAGGTAAGCTCCAGGTTGCCCACCTCGGCGGACTCGAACCTGGGCATGCCCATACCGCCGCCCATAAGCTGGCCGAGCAGCAGATAGGTGCCCAAGCCGCCGGCAATCGCAATGCCGTAGACCACGGTCTTTTGCGCCTTGGGCAGCTTGATGGTGATCTCGTCGGACACTGAGTCCTCATCGTCGTCGGCGCCCTGGCCGTCGGCGCTGCCGGCAAGCGGCGCCACAAAGCCAAAGACGGGCGCGGTGAACAGCGCCGTCAGGGCAGCCTGGGTGCCCAGCAGCGTGAGCTCCCTAAACTCGGCGCCAAAGCGGCGCATGCGGTCGCCAACCCAGCTGCACAGGCCCGCGATGACGCCGGTCAGGCCGGCCTCCGGTCCAATGCTTCCGCCAAACAGCAGCGGCAGCAACGCTGCGAGCGAAAGCTTGCCCAGATTGTCATACGGATAGCGTCCGTCCCGCTTTACCTTGGCCATCACCTGGTTGAGGTCATCGGTCTTGGTGCCCGTCATCTTTTCGTACAGACCGATTAGCAGACCGCCCAGCAGGCAGACAAAAAACGGGTACGGCAAAAAACCGAACGGACCGCTCACGAGCTCGGGCGAAGCGACGCCCAGCATATGCGGAATCTCGGTCCATAGATAGTCGATGCCGTGCTCCATCGCAAAGAAAAACAGCCAGACCGCGGCGCCTGCAAACGCACCGGTCACAGCAACGCTAACTAAAAACAGCGCGCGGTTTGTGGGTTTGGCAAGGTTATCCATCGGGTCCTCCCGCGGTCAAAGTCGACATAGATACGTTTTATTGTAGAGCGAGCGTTGCCCGAACGAGCCAACCGTCTGCGCCGCAAACGGCACCATTGGGAGCCATAGCAGGGCAGGCTCAAGGCTTATCCGTTGATAATCGAGGCAATCTCGCGCAAATCGTCGGCAAAGTAGATGCCGTGCTGGCGCTTCAGGCTCGAAAGCCCCTTATCAATCATGTGCCCGAGCAGCGCCTTGAGGTCGTTGTAGTAACCGTTCAGGTTGTACAAAATGCACGGCGCATCGAGATGCCCCAACGACACCGCGGACATGACCTCGGCAATCTCCTCGAGCGTGCCCGTCCCACCGGGAAAGGCGATGAACGCATCGCCGAGCTCAATCATCTTGGCCTTGCGCTCGGCCATATCGCTCGTCACGATAAGGTCGTCGATACCGTCATGCTGAAACTCGGCCTCGATAAAAAAGCTCGGCTCAACACCCGTCACATGTCCACCTGCCTCGAGCACGCTATCGGCGAGCGCGCCCATCAGGCCCGATTTGGACCCGCCGTATACCAGCGCGTGTCCGTTGGAGCCAATCCAGTTGCCCAGCTCCTGCAGCGCGGGCAGAAACGCTGGGTCGTTACCGACGCTGGCACCCAGATACACGGTGATATTCATATTCAGTCCCCCTAATCGTGACGCGCGGCGCCCGTTCTAGCGTTGGCGTCGGCGATATTCGCGCACGCGACGCGACAGGTCGGCGAGCTCGTCGCGATCGAGCTCCTCCAAATGCTCAAGATCGTCCATAAAGCGCGCCATGGTGTCCTTTTGGCGCAGCTTGATGAGCGTATTGCAGTAGTTCACCGCCACGCCCGTAAGCATGGCGATATAGAAGATACTGATAACGCTCAAGACGACGGTAATAGCACGGGCGACCGGCGTTTCGGCCGGGATATCGCCAAAGCCGATCGTCGAGACCGTCTCGAAGCTAAACCAGAGACCATCACCAAAGGTGAGGGTCGTAGGCTCGGACAGCCAGACAGCCGTCGAGCACAGCAGGTAAAAGATAAGAAACAGGCCCGTGATGCGTGCAAAGCCAGCCTGTCGCAGCACATCGGCAAGCGTCCTCAACCTGTTCATCGCGACCCCTTTTCCCAGACGCCCAATCACATTCGCTCGGTATTGTCCCACAACCGGCAGTTAGGGACGTTCCTTTTGTGCCGGCAAAAAGGGACTGTCCCCAACTGCCGGGCGGGACCGTTTAGCGGTGCAGCTGCCGACTGGGCAGGCTGAGCTGGTATCCTTATGCGGTAATGTCTCGATTCGTTAGGATTGCATGTGAGAGCTTCCGCTGTCCTTCGTTCAGTTATATACCGCACCCTGGCCGTCGCACTTGCCGCGCTCGCCGTACTGAGCACCATCATGCCCGCCCCCGCCTATGCCGCCAATACCGATCAGCAGGTCAAAACGGTCCGCGTTGGTTGGCTCGTCAACAACGAGGGCTTCCAGGACGGCACCCCCGGCGAGCGTCTCTCGGGATGGGGTTACGAGTACCTCCAGACCCTCTCGTACTACACACCCGGCTGGCAGTACGAATACGTCTCCGGCACCTTCACCGAGCTTATGGAGAAGCTCGAAGCCGGCGAGATTGACCTCATGCCAAACATCTCCTACTCCGAAGAACGCGCCCAAAAACTGCTCTTCTCGTCGAACCCCGAGGGCACCGAACGCTACTACATCTACGCTAGGCCCGACCGTGACGACCTCGCAAAGGGTGACCCTCAAGCACTCCAGGGTCTCACTATCGGTTTCAACCCCGGCGTCATGCAAACCATCGTTGGCCAGCAATGGCTCGCTAACGAGGGCATTACCTGTACCTATAAGGAAATCAGCAGTAACGGCGACCTTTTCGATGCGCTGGCAAACGGCGAGGTCGACGCCATCATCATGAACGACACGACCTCGTCGCCCAACGCCTCCCCCATGTTCTACATTGGTTCGAGCGACTACTACTTTGCCGTTCCCAAAAGCCGCCCCGACCTGATGAGCGACATCAATGCCGCCATGACGGCAATCGCCCGCGTCAACCCACGCTACAACGACGAAGTCAAATCTAGCTACTCGACCCAAAACAGCGGTTCATCATCGCTCAACGGCCCCGAATGTTCCTGGCTCAAAGCAAACAACAACACCATCACGCTCGGCTACATTACGGGCAAACTCCCCTACTGCAACGAGGACGAAGACGGCGAAATGGAAGGCTCGCTCGCATCGCTTGCGACGACGCTACACGATAAATTTGGCATTACGGTCAAAACCGTCGCCTTTGATAGCTACAAGATGATGTCAAAGGCCTTGTCAAAGGGAAGCATAGACGTTGCGCTACCGGTATACCGAGATTACTGGTTTGCCGAGCAAACAGGCGTTGTGCAGTCGATATCGTTGGGGACCATGCCCCTCACCGCCATCCACACCGGCAGCAACCTGAACAAAGACCTTCAGAACATCGCCTGTACCAAATCGTCGTTTGTCAACAAAAATGCACTTGAAAGTCTGTTCCCCACAGCAACCGTAACCGAATACCAATCCGACGATGAAGCGTTCGACGCCCTCAGGAAGGGAACGGCGCACTGCATCGTCGCTCCCAGTTCACGCGTAAAAACCATCGGTGACCGTTACGATCTCGAGGACTGCGAGACGACCGAGCTCCCTGACACCTGTGAGCTCTCGTGCTGGATTTCGCGCGGAAAACCCGAGCTGTTGGGAATCATCAACAAGGGCATCATCAATGCCGGAGAATCGCTCTCCACAAGCAATTTCTCCTCCACGTCGTACACGGCCCAGGAATCCAACACGCTTCAATTCCTTTATCGCAACCGCACCGCCATTGCAGCTACCCTCATCGGTATGTTGTCGGTCGGCATCGTCCTGCTCATCTGGGCGCTCGTGCGCGCTCGAACCGAGCGCAAAAAAGCCGATGCTGCCAACGCCGCTAAGACGGCATTCCTCACGCGCATGAGCCACGACATCCGTACGCCGCTCAACGGTATCCTGGGCCTTATCGAAATTGAAGAATTGAAGGAAGGCGATATGCAAGTCGCCCGCGAGAGCCGTGCCAAGGCGCGCGTTGCCGCCAATCACCTGCTCTCGCTGATCAACGACATCCTCGAGATGGGAAAAATCGAAGACCGCAAGCTAACACTGGAACATGCGCCTTTTAACCTCAAAGAGCTTTGTGACGATACGCTGGTGCTGTGCAAGCTCCGCGCGTCCAGTAACGGCATCACAATGCAGGACAATAGTCTGCCGTACGCCACGGGGCCATACGTAATCGGCAGTCCCACCCATATCCGACAGGTCATGATCAACCTGTTAGACAACAGCATTAAGTACAACAAGCACGGCGGCTCCGTCACCTTTAGTTCACAGACCAAGCCACTCGATAACGGGCGCACGCTCTTTTGCTTTAGCGTTTCGGATACCGGCATTGGCATGGCTCCCGAGTTTTTAAAGCATATCTATGAGCCGTTTGCCCAAGAAGGTGACGATGCGCGCAGCAAGTTCCAAGGAACCGGCATGGGCATGCCAATCGTCAAGTCGCTTATTGAACTGATGGGCGGCACCATCGAAGTCACCAGCGAACTCCATGTGGGCACCACGTTCTACGTGGAAATTCCGCTCGATATCGACAAGAACCCCCGGGCGCGGGCGAATACGGTCGAGAGGGCGCTCGACTGCTCGCTCGCCGACATGAACGTGCTGCTCGCCGAAGACAACGAATTGAATGCCGAGATTGCCCAGACGCTGCTAGAATCCGAGGGCGTCGTGGTCACCCGCGCCGTCAACGGCAACGAAGTCGTCGATCTGTACCTGTCTCATCCCGCCGGCAGCTTCGATGCGATCCTGATGGACATTATGATGCCGGACATGGACGGTTACGAGGCAACCCGCGCGATTCGCCTGAGCGAGAAGGTCGATGCAGCCGATATCCCCATCATCGCGCTCACCGCCAATGCCTTTGCCGAGGACGCCAAGGCGGCACACGACGCCGGCATGAACGCCCATCTATCCAAACCGCTCGACTTTAACAAGCTCAAAAACATACTCGCCCGCATCAAGAAAAACGGATCCGTTTCGCTATAGTTTGTGCTCAACCACCACGCACGACCAGAAAGGAAGCCAACGATGTTTAGGCCCTTACGTCGAAAGAAACGCGCCATCACCGACGAGGAAGCGCGCGAACTGCTCGCTACCTGCAAGCGCGGCGTCTTTGCCGTCAACGGCGACGATGGCTACCCGTACGCCATTCCCGTCAACTACTTCTTTGACACCGAGCACGACAAGATTTATTTCCATGGCGCCAAGGCTGGCCACAAGGTCGATTCACTCAAGCGCAATGACAAGGTCTGCTTTACCGTTTACGGCAACGAGTGGTACAAGGACGGTGACTGGGCTCCCTACGTTATGAGTACCGTGGTCTTTGGCCGCTGTCGCCTGGCAAATGACACTCCCGCGTTTATCGAGGATAAAGTCCGCCAGCTCGCACTTAAGTACTACCCTTCTGCCGAAGAAGTCGAGGAAGAAATCGCCAAAGACATCAAGGGCGTCCAACTCTACGAGATTTCGATTGAGCATCTTTGCGGCAAGCAGATTCACGAAAAGTAGCGAATGCGAAAAACGCGCTCGCTACCCTCTGCGCCCCATGTGCCCACGCATTTTGACGGCGTGGGCACATGGGGCAGCACTCGAATCGAGCGCCCCCTATACCCCAAAAACGTAGCGGTCCAGGCGCTCACACGCCTCCTTTACCCGCGAAAGCGGCAGTGCCAGATTCACGCGGATGTGACAAGGCCCGTGGAACGGACGGCCATCCTGATACCCCACGCCCACGCGCGCCCCCTCGTCAAGCAGCCACTGAATATCGCGGCCATGCTCGCGACACCACTCGGTGCAGTCCAGAAACACCATGTACGTGCCCTGCGGACGCGAATAGGACACGCCCTCAAAATGCTCGTCAACGTAATTGCAAAAGTAGTCAACGTTGGCATCGATGACCTCATTGAGCTCATCGAGCCACTCGTAGCCTTGCGGCTGGTAGGCACCGATAAGCGCATGCATGGAGAGGACGTTCATCTCGTTGTAGTGAGTCTTGTTGGACACGGCGCACACGCGGTCGCGCAGCGTCTCGTTATAGATGATGTGGTAGCTGCCGACCAGGCCCGCCAGGTTAAACGTCTTGCTGGGCGCATAGAGGGCAACCGTGCGCATGCGGGCATCCTCGCTCACCGACTGCGTCGGGATATGCTTGTGACCCGGCAGGATGATATCGGACCAAATCTCATCCGAGATCACCACGCAATCGTGCTGGCGATAGATATCCATGGCGCGCTCGATCTCGTCGCGCTCCCATACGCGGCCGCAGGGATTGTGCGGCGAACAGAACACCGCGGCATGAATGTGGTTTTGGGCGAGCTTGCGCTCCATGTCCTCAAAGTCCATGCGCCACACGCCCTGGTCGTCGAGCTTAAGCGGGCTGTGGACAATGCGATAGCCCGCGGCTTCGATAGACTTGGTAAAGCCGATGTAGGTGGGGCTGTGGACCAGCACCGCATCGCCCGGTTGGACGTACGCGCGCAGCGTCGACACGACACCGCCCAGTACGCCGTTTTCGTAGCCGATATGCTCCGGCGCCAAGCCCTCGACGCCGTTGCGACGGCTCTGCCATTCGATGATGCGGTCGAAGTACTCGTCGCGCGGATCGAAATAGCCAAACATGGGATGCTGGGCGCGTTGAATGATGTGCTCCTGGACCGTGGGCACCGTGGCAAAGTTCATGTCCGCCACCCACATGGGGATGCGATCGAAGCCCTCGTCGGGCGCGTTCGGAGCCATGCCGGGGATCTCGCCCCAAGAGTCAACGGCGATGGCGTCCATGCCGTGGCGGTCGATAAGCGAAGTAAAGTCGTATTTCATACTGAGCCCCCGTGCAAAGCGGATTGTTTTGGTAGGCGTTATTGTCCACCAGCGTGGGCGATTTTGGCACGGGGTTTGGCGTTGAATTTGGCGAGCGTCATCGAATGGCTGGCTAGTCCCGTGCGTCGTTGACGACGATTACCGTCAACTTGGTTCCATCAACCGTAAAGGATATGTCGAGCCCGGCGTAAGCCAGATGGTAGACGCGGTTTGGCTCGTGTTTGCTACCCGCGCGGCGCGGATCTTGGCGAAGCACCTCGACCAACCCGGGGAGCTTTGTGGGCGGGACCATCTCCTGCAGCGCTTGTGGGAAGTCAACGTCGAGCTCTTGCCACGGCGCATCCTCAATCCAGCCGCCAGTCGCATCCGGGTGGCAATCCGCAAACGGAATGTAGGGCTTAACGTCGTAGATGGGCGTGCCGTCACGCAAATCGGCTCCCAGCACATGGATGATGGGGCCGTCGTCGGCGAGCTCGACACGATCGAGCTTGACGCAAGTAAGACCGATGGGATTGGGGCGAAACGGGCTGCGTGTGGCAAATACGCCCACGCGCTCGGCTCCACCCAAGCGCGGCGGACGCACGGTCTTCGACCACTTGGCGTTGGTGCCGGCCCTGTCCTGCGTCTTGGCATCGGCGGCAATGTCTTCGGCCGTGCCGCCGGGCGTTCCGTTTTCAAAGCGCCAGAGCAGCCACAGGTGAGAGAAGGAGTCCAGGCCCTCAACCGCTGCATTGGAGGCAAATTCCGGCTCAAAGACGATGCGCCCCTCAAGATGGGGCGCCAAAAAGCTGTTGCGCGGAATGCCGAACTTCTGCGGCAGGTCGGTATGTATGTGTGCGATAGGTTCCATGCCGGTCATTGTACGGCACAGGCGCGCGGGGCGCAGGCTGCGATTCTCTCTCATCGTCATCTGCATGCAACCAACGGTTGCTTGGAAGGACATCGGCTGCCGCGTATGCTTAAGCCAACAAGCAGCAGAAAGGAGCCGTTATGGCCTTTGCAGAAAAGCTCATCGCCATCCGCCGCGACAACAACCTTACCCAAGAGCAGCTCGCCGCCAAGCTCTACGTCACGCGCCAAGCTGTGAGTCGCTGGGAGCGTGGCGAAGTCATCCCGGGCATCGACATGATGAAGCTCATTGCCGCCGTAACCGGCGAGCCTCTGTTTCACCTGCTCGAAATGCCCGAGCACTATTGCCAGAGCTGCGGCATGATACTCACGCCCGACGACTGCGGCACCGATGCTGCGGGTACCGCGACCGATCATTACTGCAAGTGGTGCTACGACCACGGCCAGTACACCTACGACACCACCATGGAGGCAATGATCGAGGATTGTGCCCCGCGACTGGCACAAAACACCGGCATGTCGCTCGACGAAGCCGTCTCGCTCATGGGCGCCGTCCTGCCGCAACTGGAGCGCTGGCGCACCGTGCAGGAAAACGAGGAGCGCTACGGTGCCGAGGCGCGGGCGCGCTATGGCGACGAGGCTATCGATGCAGCAAATGAAGCGCTGCTGGACATGGACCCCGAGACATGGAACGACATGAAGGAACTTGAACGCGCTGTTCTGGGCCAGCTTTCGATTGCCATGGGCATTGGCGACCCAGAGAGCAACGAGGCCCACAAACTTGTCGCAATGCACCGTCGATGGATTGCCCTTAACTGGGGACACGAGCCCCAAGACGAAGCATACCTGGGCCTCGCCCACGGCTATCTTGCCGATCAGCGCTTTGTTGACCACTACGACAAGCCCTGCGGCACCGGAGCCACGGCGTTTCTGGTCCAGGCCATCGAGTCGTCGTTGACGCGCGCATAGACCGCGGCTGCTTTGGGTATTTCAATCGAAACCTCAACCGATTGGAGACCCATGGCTACTAATCATGAGCTCACGCTGTACGTTATGACCGGCTGCCCGTATTGCATAAAAGTCAAACGATTCCTTGCCGATAACGGTGTGACCATCCCCGAGCGCAATATCTCGACCGATACCGAGGCCGAGCAGACGCTCATCGCCATCGGCGGAAAACGCCAGGTTCCCTGCTTGTTCATCGACGGCAAGCCGCTCTACGAGTCGAGCGACATCATCGCATGGGTACAGAAGAACCTGCTCTAGTACGCGCATCCCGTCCGTCCAAGGCCCCACCCCATACGGCCTAAACATGTACACCAGCATCCAAAGTCGGCATTTTTCGACATTTCTGGATGCTGGTGTACAGCTTTTTGTGGCTAGTCATTGGGGACGTTCTTAAATGACTAGTCGTTAAAGAACGTCCCCAACGACCAACTAGCCGTGGAAGCGAGCTATGAGTGCAAGTGGCTGCTCGCGAAAGACGCGCTCGACGGCGGCGCGATATTCGTCGACCTTTTTAGTCTTGCGTACGAGCTTGTGAACGGTAGCGGGGTCGGCGAAAGCGCACTTGGCGTAGAACCACCACTCCTTCATACGAAAGACCGCGTTACCGCCAATCTCTTCTGCATAGGCCGCAAACAGCGTGTCGTGGAAGCGCTGCAGCTCAGCAGCCGTGGCAGCAGGGCCACCCTTGACCATGCGAGCCAGCGCGGGGTTCGCGAGGAGGCCGCGCCCCAGCATTACATGGCGCGTGCCGGGATAGGCCTCCACCAGCGCATCCATATCCTCAAGATCAAAAATGTCACCGTTATAGGCGACCGGAAACGGCGCACGCTCCAGCGTTTCGCCATAGAACTCCTTGCGCGGCGAGCCCGTATAGCGGTCCTTTTGCACGCGCGGGTGCACAATCAGCTCTGCCAGCGGCATGCGGCAATACAGATCGAGCACGCGCTCGTATTCGTCGTCGCTCTCCAGCCCCAGCCTGGTCTTTACCGATACCGGCAACGGCGACCGCTCGCACACATCACTCAAGAACACCTCGAGCTCGTCGAGATTGCGCAAGAAACCCGAACCCTTGCCTTTGGCGACAACCGTCCCCGAGGGGCAACCCAGGTTGAGATTGACCTCGCGGTAGCCCATGTCGGCGAGCACTTGCGCCGCCCACACAAACTCGTCCGCGTTCTTGGACATCAGCTGAGGCACTACGTTGAGCCCCTGGTTATTGACAGGGTCGACCTCTTTAAACGCCTTGCCGCCAAAGCGGTTTCCCACCCGCGGCGGCGGCAAAAACGGCGTGTAATAGCAATCGAGCGCACCAAAGCACTCCGCATGCACGCGACGGAACACATGCCCGGTAATCCCCTCCATAGGGGCCAGCGATAAATTCATCAACATCCACTCTCAAATCAATGTGACAAAGGGACAGTCCCTTTGTCACATCCCATTCAAGCGGTTCAGGAACTCTTCGCAGGCGCGAGAACGCAGGCGATATTTTTTCCACACCAGATACGATGCAATGGTGAAGGGGCAAAAGGGCAGTCCCTTTGCCCCAAGTGCCGGCTACCGGACGCAAGCTAGTTGCCGTTCGCGAACGCCGCCCATATTTCGAGGTCTAATACTTTTCCCGAGAAGTGAACGGCTCTATTTGGACCCCCGAAGCATTGACATTTTTAGGCGTCAAAACCGCAGGATTTGACTGGCAAAACCGCAGGAAATTGCACGCCA
>CAUDYH010000020.1 GCA_958453575.1 uncultured Collinsella sp. | reverse complement strand
GCGCGAGCCCCTCTTCGAAGCCGACCCCTGGCGTTAAGTAGCTCATTTGGGACGGGGCTTTTTTAGCTACTTTGTTTTCGGCTAGAGGCGTTCATGCCTGCCCCCCTCGGCCGCTCGATATCCTCCGGGAGGGGCCACTAATAGAAAACTTGCTTATCCATTAATCAAGATACGCATAATCTTGCTCTCCTGCTAATCAAGAATCGTTATAATCTTGAATAGCAGGAGAGCAAGATTGGAGAATTATGGCATTCAACGACTTGGTGGCTCAAAAAATAAAGGACTTTGAGCAACAGGGGATTCCGCAGGTCTTTGAGCGCGACCTTGATCTGGGCAACCCGCAGGAGCCAAAGCGCGACAACATCGTATATGTGATTGTGGGCGCCCGTCGTTGTGGAAAGACGTATCGCCTGTATCAGGAGATACGGCGGCTTCAGGGCCAAGGCGTCGAGCTTGACCGGATGCTATATTTCAATTTTGAGGATGAGCGCTTGCGTCCGTATGAGCCATCGCTACTAGCGGACGTGCTCGATACATTCTATGCACTATATCCTGCTGCTCGAGGCGAGGGCGCCTACCTTTTCTTTGACGAGATCCAGGAAATACCCGAATGGGGTGCGTTTCTGCGACGCGTGGTCGATACGGAGAAGGCGACCGTTTACGTGACGGGATCTTCTTCTAAGATGCTGTCCTCAGAACTTAAGAGCGAGTTCAGGGGCCGTTCTCTTGTGCGAGAGCTTTTTCCGTTGAGTTTTTCGGAATACGTCCGATATAAGACGGGGAGCGTTCCTGAGCCGGATGCACCCTTTTCATCGAGCGATGCAGCACTGCTTCGACATCATCTGATCGGATATCTCGAGCGAGGGGGATTCATCGCGACACTTGAGCAGACGCCCGCAGACGCGATTCAGCTGCTACAGGAATATGCGTCGCGAACGGTCGCCATGGACGTCGTTGAACGTTACGACGTCAAGAACCCCCGTTTGGCCTCGCTGTTTCTGGCGCGGTGCATGGCATCTTCGGGACGAGAGCTGTCAGTGAACAAAGTGTACAACGAGTTCAAGAGCAGACAGATATCCGTCAGTCGAAATACGCTCAGCGACTTACTTGAGTATTACGAGGACGCCTACCTGCTGTTTTCGGTGCCGGAGTTCACGCGTTCGCTTGCAAATAATACGCGGTCTGCGTCTAAGGTCTACGCCGTCGATCCTGCGATGTTCGGAGCGTTCTCCCCCGCATCGGCATTGGATCATGGTCAGAGGCTCGAGACCGCGGTGTTCAATGCGCTCAGAAGAAGGACCCCCGCCGTGCGGCCCGGTTCGGTTTGCCGCCTGCTGATTAAAGATAAGAATAAAAGCCATGAGGTGGACTTTGTGGCTGGGGATGCACTGCTCATGCAGGCTTACGGCCTGATTCAGGTAAGTGTGGATATGACAAGCGAGAAAACGCGCGAGCGCGAAATTGCCGCGCTCGATGCCGCGATGGCCCAGTTTGATCTTGGCGAGTCGGTAATCGTTACCATGGATGAGCAGGCCGATATTCCATGCAAACACGGCGTGGTACATGCTGTGCCCGCATGGAAGTGGCTCCTTTCCTAATCGTCTATGGATTTGCGAGGCCAGGACTCAGGTGTCATGGTCCGCTAGTCCTGGGCCTTGATGCTCGGCAGGAGAATCTGGGCGAGGTAGTCGGTCTCGAGTTTGGTCGCAGCGTCGGCCTTGCCGTCTTTGCCGACCAGTACGTTCTTGATCTGGCTATAGGTGTAGCGGTTGCCGGTCGTGAGCTCGACAAGCTCAATGGCCGAGTCCATAGGGTAGGTCGACACGGGATTCTGCGTCCGTCCGTTGATGGTCTGGGGCACCACGTACGGATAGACGGGACCGCTGGCGTAGACGGTATAACCGTTGCCTAGGTTGGCCGCACCCAAAACCGTATCGCCCTCATCGGGCGTAAAGCTCTCGCCCTCGCGCACTGCGACGAGCGTCACAATCGGTGTATCGCTGTCGCCGGCAAGATAGATGCATAGCGTGCTGCCATTTTGCCAAGTCTCGACCTTGCCGTACCACTCGACGGGGATATCGAGCTGGTAGAGGTCGGTTGCCTTGTGGCGGGCGTCGGCATCACGGGCCGCCTGTGCCTTTTGCGCGCTCACGGCATTGACGGCGGCGCCGCGCCGCGCGGTTGCCGCCTGCTGGAGCACCTTGGCGGTGGCGGCGGAGCTCGCGCCTCCCTCCTCGGCATATTTGGCGGCGGCATCGATCTGGTCGTCAGTCACCGTGTCGGCCGAAGGCACCTTGAGCTTAAAGGCGGCCTGGCTGCTTAGGTCCTGTCCGTCGCTCTTGATCGTGACCTGCGCCTTGGTGGTCGGGACGGTATAGATGGTGCCGTCGGCCGCGATGGGAGAGGCAGCGATGGAGAGCGTGTAATCGCCGGGCAGCAGTTTGATGCCGCGGCCGTGCTCGTCAACATAGAGCGTTTCGCTCACGGATGAGCCATCAGCGTCCTGACCGCTCACCTGTACGGGAATCTTAGAGCTGGTGGAACAGTCGAGGCCCGCGGCATGCACGCCAATCTGCACCGACATCATCGTGTGGGCATTGGCGGCGACAGCGGCAGCCTGCTCTTGCTGATATCCGTTCCAGGCAGCATAGCCTGCACCGCCGGCGACGAGCGCGACGGCCACGACACCGGCGACCATCAGATTGCGGCGCTTGGGCGACATCTTGCGATGGCGGACCTCGGCTTCGTGTGCCGAGGGAACGGACGGCAGGGGAATATCGCCCATGGCGATGGTCTCATCCACGGCTGGTGCGGAACCCAGGCCAGGAAGCTCGCGAGTCAGCGAATCTTCGGCCGGTAAGCTGTCGAGCAAGACGGTTTCCTCGCCCGTGTCGGATTCGGGCTGGTCGTCGGCCTCGCTATCGTCCTCTTCGGCTTCGTCAGGAGCGTCTTTGGCGTCGCCGCCTTCGTCCTCAGTGTCTTCGTGCACCTCGTCTTGCGCGTCGACGACCGAATCGCTAAACGAGAGCTCGTCTAGCGCGATCCGGTCAAGGCTCTCCAGGGCTTCGGCACATGCTTCCGCATCCTGGGCCGCATCCTCGCGGCCATACGTCTCATCGCTCATATATCCCCCAATGCAATATCGGCTCAACACTGTACCCAAAAATGGAGCCATATAAAGCGCATACGAAATATAAGATCCGATTTAACCTGAGCGCATCGTTCGGCCGCATCCTCGCGGCAGCAAAAGGCCCCCGGAACGCGGACGAATCACATTCCGGGGGCTCTGCAATGCGTTGAGTTGCGCGGAGCCGGCTATGCTGCTTCACATTCAAGCGGCGTTTGCGCCGGGCATGTTACTCGGCGTGCGCGTAATCAACCTTGGCGCGGCGAGCGGTAGCCTTCTCCCAATCGCTGGTGCCCTCAAAGACGTCCTGCTTGTAGGGATTGCGGCCGAGCTTCTTGGCACGGTAGACGATGTAGATGATCGCGGCGACGTTGGCGACCAGCGCGGCGATCGAGACCGCGGTAGCGGCGCCGGGGTCGAGCGTGGAGTGGGTCACAAAGATGGACTCCTCCTGGAAGTACGGGAATACCTGGGCAAACATGCACCAAATAGCCAGCGTAAAGGCACGGTTCTGGATCCAGCCGCCCTTGTTCCAGATAAAGGCGGCGACGGTGGGCGCCAGCAGCAGTGCAAAGCCGCAGAACCAGGAGTGGGTGGGCAAGCAGTTGTAGGTGTAGCAGAAGTTCCAGATATCGTAGGCGATGATGTAGACCCAGGTCATGTCGGGCCACAGCATGTCGGTCTTGTCCTCAGAGGCGTAGACACTCCACCAACCGGTCATGCAGAAGATGTTGATGATACCGGCGATGCCGTTGAACACGTTGTTCCAGCCGGCGAGCTGCGTGGCGCCCTCGGAGGTGACCCAGGTGGACTCGCCCAGGACAAAGAAGTGATAGGCGCTCTCAAAGTCGGACACGACGGCGATCATGATGTTGATGGCGACGATCACAAACGGCCACGCGCGGAACCAATGCGCCTTGCCGATCTTGCCCCACTGGTACTTAATGGCAATGAAGCCCCAGCAACCGGCCAGCGCCGCGTATACCTTGGCGTAGTGGAACCAGCTGTTCTGGTACACATGGGTGGGGTTGGTGAGCGCCCACTCGGCACCCTGTGAGACGCCGATGGCGATAGCGACGCAGTAGATGGTCATGGCCAGCGGAGCCACGCCAAAGATGATGGCCGCGCCCAGCTTGGTGCGGCGGCCGACCTCGTTGAGCACGATCAGGCCAATAAAGACCATGGCCCAGCCGGCCCAGTGGATAAGGGTATTGCTACCCCAAACATCGAACAGCATGCTGCTCTCCTTTCACAAGCCCGCGGCCCCTCTTCTGATCGCGGGCAGTTTGGCCAAATGTCGTCAGTTCTGGGGCTTGCGCTCCTGATACTTGGCGGTATAGCCCTCGATATGGAGCGTCGAGGCGATGATTTCCTTGACTGTCTCGTCGGGCGCATCGGGGTGCGTGCGGATATACATCAGCAGCCCCATGATGAGGGTGTAGAACGTCTCGTAGACATGGTCGATGCGTAGCTCGTGATGGGCGACAAAATCCACCACGGTGGTATCGCAGATATACTGCGCCACGCGCTGGACCACGTTGTGCAAAAAGCCGCCGTAGAGCGCGCCGCTGCTCGAGGTGAGCGTGCTCGGCAACTCGTGGCCGCTCACGACCAGGCGCTTAAAGAGCGGAGCAACGGTGTCGAGTGCGCCTTCGATGTCGCCAACCGTGCGGCTGGCGTTCCACTGCTCGAGCTCGGCGATAAAGCCGTCGATTGCCTCGTCCATAACGGCGGTGACGGCGGCATCCATATCGGCAAAGTAGTGGTAGAACAGCGAACGCGTGCAGCCAGCCCGCTTGGTCACGGCCGATACCGAAAGATGGGACACACCAAGCTCGGCGCTCACGGCGCGCACAGCGGCGAGGATCTCGCGACGGCGCTCGTCGCCCGTCAGGCGTTTTGCCGCGCTATCGGATGCGGGGACGGCATCGACCACAGAGATATCTGCTGCGTTGTTGCCCATGTTTTGCCGCCTTTCATCCGTTTGGGCCCGACCGTTCGCCTAACAGTCTTGAATATTGTTGACGGTTCGTCAATACTGTTTTTGACACAATGTCAACAATAGCGGGTGAACGGCATGGGGGCATGCCCGGCCTGCAAAAAAAGAGGGGCGCTGCGGTCTCGCCGGGCTGCGGCAAGAGAAGGGATAACCATGATTCTCAACGGACCGGGGATTAGCTATACCGAGCCCGATATCGGCGCGGAGTTCGTGCCGCCGATACCGGAGCATCCGCGCGAGGCCATCGTCAAACTGTGTGAGCACTGCACCAACCGCCTGTTGCACCGCGACGAGCTGCTGGGCTACGAGTACTGGTCGTTTGCCGAGGCCGCAACCGACGAGCAGGCCGAAGTGCTCTGCAAGATGAAGATGCGCCGTCCCTATACGCTGCCCGAGATGGTCAAGCTCACCGGCATGCCCGAGGCCCAGATCGAAAAAATGCTCGATGACATGAGCTACACGGGTCTGCTCGAGTACAACTGGGAAAACCCCGAGCGCGCCAAGCAGTGGGTGCTGCCCATGCTGGTGCCGGGTTCTGCCGAGTTCCTCAACATGCGCATGGGCCAGCTCGAGGAGCACCCGGTCTATGCTAAGTTCTTTGAGCAGGCGTCCAAGGGACCGCTGTCCAAGGCCACGCCGATGGTGCCGCCTGGCGGTGCCGGCATCGGCATGCATGTCATTCCGGTCGAGAAGGCCATCGATGCCGCGAGCACCTCGGTGCCGATCGAGCATATCGAGCATTGGCTCGACAAATACGAGGGTAAGTATGCCGCCAGCACTTGCAGCTGCCGCGCGAGCCGTCGCGTGATGGGAGAGGGCTGCGCCGACGACCCGGCCGATTGGTGCATCGCCGTGGGCGATATGGCCGACTACGTGGTCGAGACCGACCGCGGCCATTATGTGACGCGCGAGGAGGTCTACGACATCCTGCGCCAGGCCGAGGACAACGGCTTTGTGCACCAGATCACCAACATCGACGGTGAGAACAAAATCTTCGCCATCTGCAACTGCAACGTCAACGTGTGCTACGCCCTGCGCACTTCGCAGCTGTTCAACACGCCCAACCTGTCGCGCTCGGCCTATGTCGCCAAGGTCGAGAAGGACAAGTGCGTGGCCTGCGGTCGCTGCGTTGAGGTGTGTCCGGCCGGCGCCGCCAAACTGGGCCAGAAGCTTTGCAGCAAAAAGGCCGGCGGCCGCGTGCCCGAGTATCCGCGCCAGGAGCTGCCCGATGCCACCAAGTGGGATCACACCAAGTGGTCGCCCAACTACCGCAACGACAACCGCATCGAGACGCACGAGTCTGGCACCGCGCCCTGCAAGACGGCTTGCCCCGCTCACGTTGCCGTTCAGGGCTACTTAAAGCTTGCGGCGCAGGGCCGCTACGACGAGGCTCTGGCGCTCATCAAGCGCGAGAACCCGCTGCCCGCTATCTGCGGCCGTGTGTGCAACCGCCGCTGCGAGGATGCCTGCACCCGCGGTCGCGTGGACGAGGCCGTGGCTATCGACGAGGTCAAGAAGTTTATCGCCCAGCGCGATCTGGATGCCGCGACTCGCTATGTCCCGCCTGTGGTGACCCCGACGCGTGCCGGCGGCTTCGACCAGAAGATCGCCATCATCGGCGCCGGTCCGGCCGGCCTGTCCTGCGCTTTCTACCTGGCCGAGAAGGGCTACAAGCCCGTCGTGTTCGAGAAGAACGAGCGCCCGGGCGGCATGCTCACCTATGGCATTCCGAGCTTTAAGCTGCAGAAGGACGTTATCGAGGCCGAGGTCGAGGTCATTCGCCTGATGGGCGCCGAGTTCCGCTATGGCGTGGAGGTCGGTCGCGATGTGACGCTCGACGAGCTTCGCGCGCAGGGCTTTAAGGCCTTTTACGTGGCCATTGGCTGCCAGGGTGGCCGCCTTGCCGGTATTCCGGGCGAGGATGCCGAGGACGTGACCGTGGCCGTCGACTTTTTGCGCGAGGTCAACAGCGGCAAGATCGACGCGCTGCCCGGGCGCACCATCGTGGTGGGCGGCGGCAACGTGGCCATCGACGTCGCGCGCAACGCCTGCCGTCTGGGTTCCGAGCACGTTGAGATGTTCTGCCTGGAGAGCGAGGCCCAGATGCCTGCCAGCGAGGAGGAGCGTCGCGAGGCCATCGAGGATGGCGCTCACATCAGCTGCGGCTGGGGCCCCAAGGAGATTCACCTGGACGAGGCCGGTCGTGTGTGCGGTATCACCTTCAAGCGCTGCACACGTGTCTTTGACGACGAGGGCCGTTTTGCGCCCGAGTATGACGAGAACGACTTGCGCCGTGTCGATGCCGACCGTGTCGTCATGTCGATTGGCCAGTCCATTGTGTGGGGCGACCTGCTGGCTGGCTCCAAGGTGGAGCTCGGCCGCGGCCAGGGTGCCCTTGCCGATCCGCAGACGTACCAGACCGCCGAGCCCGACATCTTTGTGGGAGGCGATGTCTACACCGGTCCCAGCTTTGCCATCGACGCCATCGCCGCCGGTCACGAGGCTGCTGTGTCCATCCACCGCTTTGTGCAGCCGGGCTCCACGCTCACCATCGGCCGCAACCAGCGCCGCTACACCGCGCTTGACCGTGACGACGTCGTGATCGAGAGCTACGACAACGCGAGCCGCGAGGTTGCGCATGTGGACCGCGAACGCGAGAAGGCCGCGCCGTTTAGCGAGTACGTCGAGACCTTTACCGAGGAACAGGTGCGCGCCGAGACCGCTCGCTGCCTGGGCTGCGGCGCCTCGATCGTCGACCCCAACAAGTGCATCGGCTGCGGTCTGTGCACCACCAAGTGCGCGTTCGACGCCATCCATCTGGATCGCGACCGCCCCGAGTGCTCAACGATGGTCAAATACGAGCAAAAGCTTCCCAGCCTGGGCAAGTACGCACTCAAGCGCGCCATCAAGATCAAATTCGGTCGCAAGTAAGTAGTCATAACGGGAACGGCGGAAGGAATTAAAAGTGCACGAGCTCGGGATTGTTTACCACATCATTCGTGATGTCGAGAATGTGGCGCGCGCCAATGGCGTGAGTCGCGTTTCGAGCGTGACGCTGCTCCTGGGCGAGGTCTCGGGCGTCGTTCCCGATCTGCTGCTTGATGCTTGGCGCTGGGCGGCAGATAAAAAGCCTATCACGCAGGGCGCGGAGCTTATCATGGAGCCTGTCGAGGCCGTGACGCATTGCGAGGCGTGCGGCTGCGACTACGCGACGGTCGAGCACGGCAAGACCTGCCCCCATTGCGGTAGCGGCGAGACCTATCTGCTGCAGGGCCAGGAGGTCATGATCAAGCAGATCGAGACCCCCGACGAGGACCCGACAGACGCTGTCCCCGACGGCCTATCCGATGCCCCCGACGCCGTCGACGCCGCCAACCCCCTCCACATCGCCTAACTAAGTCGTTGGGGACGTTCTTAAACGACTAGTCATTAAAGAACGTCCCTAACGACTACTTTGCTAGAGCATATTTCTTACCATTAGTCAAGCACCATCTGTTTAAACGAAATAGCCTCAACCCGAGCACATTTGTGTCTGTTTAAAACCGGCAATAATGAACAGCGTGCTCAATTCGGTCATGTAAATAGATCAGCTATCAATCCTCAGCAGCAAATCAGCCAAAATACTGGAATGTAATCAGCTTGTAACAAAACAAGACGTTTAAACAAATAATGCTACCTTTTGCAGTTTTTCAAACAATTCTGCTGTATTTGCAGCTATACTCCATAACTGTCGTGTAGGAAATACGTAGACAAAAAGGAGGTTATGTGATGGTAAGTATTGTTCTTGCTAGCCATGGTGACTTGGCGGCTGGAATCAAGCAGACGGGCTCGATGGTCTTTGGCGATCAGCCGTCTGTTGCCGTGGTCTCGCTCGAGCCGAGCATGGGCCCCGACGACTTCCGAGCCAAGGTCGAGGAAGCAATCGCTTCCTTCGAGGACCAGGAGCAGGTGCTCTTCCTCGTTGATCTGTGGGGCGGCACGCCGTTCAACCAGATCAGCGGGCTCATCGAGGGCCACGATTCCTGGGCTATCGTCACCGGTGTCAATCTGCCTATGCTCATCGAGGCATATTCGCAGCGCTTTGACGCAAAGAACACTGCACATGCGATCGCAAAACATCTCGTGACTGAGGCTAAGGCCGGCGTGCGCGTCAAGCCCGAGTCTCTGGAGCCCGAGGAGAAGAAGCCGGCTGCGGCCGCCGCTGCTCCTGCGGGTGCCATTCCTCCGGGAACGGTGATCGGCGACGGGCACATCAAGATCGCCCACGTCCGTATCGACACGCGCCTGCTGCATGGTCAGGTGGCCACCACGTGGACCAAGCAGATCAACCCCAACCGCATCATCGTGGTCTCCGACGGCGTTGCTCACGACGAGCTCCGCAAGACCATGATCGAGCAGGCTGCCCCTCCGGGAGTCCACGCCAACGTCGTGCCTATCAAGAAGATGGCCGAGGTCGTCAAGGACACGCGCTTTGGCGACACCAAGGCGATGCTGCTGTTCGAGAACCCGCAGGATCTGCTCAGGGCCATCGAGGCCGGCGTCGACATCAAGGAAGCCAACATCGGTTCCATGGCCCACTCCAAGGGCAAGGTCGTCGTCACTAACGCTGTCGCTATGGGCGATGACGATGTCAAGACCATCGAGGCTCTCAAGGCCAAGGGCGTCAAGTTCGAGGTCCGCAAGGTTCCTTCGGATTCCTCCGAGGATCTCGACGCCATGTTGAAGAAAGCTAAGGCCGAACTGGCCGCTCAAGCATAGTAAAGGAGGGTCCGATACATGTCTGCAATCACTATTCTGCTTGTTGCGATTGTCGCGTTGCTTGCCGGTATGGAAGGCATTCTGGATGAGTTCCAGTTCCATCAGCCGCTCGTGGCATGCACGCTTATCGGTCTCGTAACCGGTCACCTTCAGGAGGGCATCCTCCTGGGCGGTTCGCTCCAGATGATGGCCCTTGGCTGGGCTAACGTCGGCGCTGCCGTCGCGCCTGACGCCGCTCTGGCCTCGGTCGCTTCTTCGATCATCATGGTGCTCGCCCTCAACGGTGGCGCCACCGATTCGGCCAAGGCCGTTACCGCCGCCATCGCCGTCGCCGTCCCGCTGTCGGTCGCTGGTCTGTTCCTGACCATGATCTGCCGTACCCTGGCTACCGCTATGGTTCACGCCATGGACGCCTGCGCCGAGAAGGGCGACTTCGCCGGCATCGAGCGTTGGCAGTACGCCGGCATCCTCATGCAGGGTGTTCGTATCGCCATCCCGGCAGTACTTCTGTGCATCATCCCGGCCGAGGCCGTTACCAACGCGCTTAACGCTATGCCCGATTGGCTGTCCGGCGG
>CAUDYH010000019.1 GCA_958453575.1 uncultured Collinsella sp. | reverse complement strand
AAACAAGTGAGTCGAGGATATGAAGTACTGCAGCATCTTCTACGTTGAGAATACGGGTGAGATTGGTTGTCTTATTTGTTTCCAAAACCAAATCCAAATGCTTGATACATTTCCTCAGCTCAACATCAGTTACGCTCGAGGAATACTCTTTGCAATAGGAAGTTAGGCGACTCAACATCTCGTCAGCTTGCTGCTCAGTAAGTACTAACAACGAAAGCTCCTTTCTGACAAAAATCAGTGTATCGAGAACTTTTGACAAAAAAAGGGGACGTGGAAACCACGTCCCCTTAGCATAAGCTCGAGTAGATTATCGAGCAACAATCACCACATGGCGATCGGGGTCAGAACCCTCAGAATGAGTATCGACGGCATCATTGCCACGAAGTGCAATGTGAACCAGTCGGCGCTCGTAGGCATTCATGGGCGGAAGCGAAACACTCTTATGAGTGCGGATGGCACGCTCGGCAGCAGACTGAGCCATGGAGGCAACCTTGTCCTGTCGGCGGCTCTTGTATCCCTCGACGTCCACTACAACCGGATACCTAAAGCCAAGCTTGCGGCTCACCAGCAAAGAGAACATAACCTGAAGGGCATCAAGGGTACGACCATGACGGCCAATGAGAACAGCAAGATCAGGAGCGGTAACATCCAAAATCAGCTCGCCCTCGTCACCCTCGTACTCATCAATAGGAGAGTTGGCGGCATCGAAGTGCGAAAGGATGGAACGCAGAATGGAAATCGCAACATCGGCGATGGTGTCGAGCTCCTCATCGGTCAGCTCTTCACCGGCCTTGTAGCGCTGTGCAATCTCGGGATAATCGCCCGCAATCTGCGGGGCAACCTCCTCAAGCATATCCTCGATGATCTCTTCAGACATAACGTACTCCAAAAGTTAGGTACCTAAATAAGATTGATATCCCGACTACTTCTTCTTGTGCGGGCGCGGCTTCTTCTCGCGACGAGTGACCTCAACCTGCAGCGGAGCGTTCTTGAGGCGCTCCTCCTCATCGGCCTTAGCCTTGTCGATAACCTTCTGTGTCACGAAGATCTGCTGGATAACCTGCCAGGCAGAAGACACATCGTAGTACAGCAGAACACCAACGGGAAGGCTCCAGCCCATCCAAAGCATCATGACCGTCATGACAACGGCCATCATACGCATGCTCTGGGCCTGCTGGCCGGTCTGGTTGCGCGACATATAGAGCTGCGGAATCAGGGTCAGGACGGCAAACAGGATCAGGCAGACCAGCGCAGGCAGTGCAACCATAAAGCCATCGGCAAAGGAAGCGCTCGGCGTGGTGGTCAGGTCGGGCAGGATGTTGAAGAACGAGAACGTGCCCTCGTTAAAGTACTGCGGCAGGTTACGAAGCAGCGTAAACAGGGCAAACAGGATAGGCATCTGAATCAGAAGCGGCAGACAACCAGCCATGGGGTTGAACTTGTTCTCGCTGTAGAACTTCTGCATCTCCTCGGCCTGACGCTGGGGATCGTCGGCATAGCGCTCCTGGATCTCGAGCATCTTGGGCTGCAGCACCTGCATGCGTGCCGTCGACTTAGTCGACTTGAGCATAAGCGGCGTCAGCAGCAGACGGATGATGACCACCAGGATGATAATGGACAGGCCCCAGTCGACCGCAAAGGTCTGGATGAGCTTGAGCAGCTCGAAAAGGATGTTAACGATCCAATCCCACATGTAAGTTTTCCTCCGATAGCGAGTGCCCGCTAGGGCACAGGGTCATAACCGCCGACGTGCAGGGGATTGCAGCGAGCGATGCGCCTCACGGCAAGCCAGCAGCCTCTCAAAACACCGTACTTCTCAATCGCCTGGACGGCGTATTGCGAGCACGTTGGGTAATAAATGCAGGCGTCAGGCAATAAGGGCGAAATAACCTGTTGATATATGCGAATAGGAGCGATGGCAACACGTCGCAAAACGTGATTGCTCATCGCTCCTCCCCGGCAACGCCGGCGCGTTTCATAAGCGAACGCAATGCATTGTCCATCTCCTGCGGCGAGGAAACCCTCGTCTTGGGAGTTGCGAACAAGATGATGTCATAACCCGCAACGGGAAATCCACAGCTGCGGGCGGCCTCGCGCATCACACGCTTAGAACGGTTGCGCACGACAGCACAACCGAGCCGTTTAGCACCAACGAAGGCGACCCTTCCGGAGTCGCCTTCGCCAACCGATTCACATATGGTCATTCGAATCAGAGGGTGATTGAAACGACGCCCCTGACTGAACACATGCTCGAAATCTTGCCGAGACTTAATGGTCTTCATGCGAGATGTGTGTATCGCTGCTAGACAGTGAGACGCTTGCGGCCCTTGGCGCGACGACGGGCGAGCACGGCACGACCACCCTTAGTGGCCATACGGGCACGGAAGCCATGGGTCTTGGCACGCTTACGCTTATTAGGCTGATACGTACGCTTCATCTTAAGTTCCTCCTGCTGCATTTCGAGTGTCCGCGGGGGCGCGGACGCAGATATAGACACGTGAGCTTGAAGATTGTAGGGAAATCAATGTTCAAATGTCAAGAAATCAAAGGTAAAAGGTTGCGCAGTTCACACGGTTCCCCCATAAGCCGAGCTCGATTTAGCGGTGCATGGCAACTTTTCACGATATTTCATCGAGTTTTCAACAGGTCATGTTGGCAATGTTGAGAACTTTTCGTCCGTTTTCCAAAGTTTTCAACAGGTTTTGAAAAGTTGTCGAAAGATGAGAAACATTGCACGGTGAGCTACTATTTGTTCGAAACCTTTTGAAAGATTGCGAGCGGCATGTCTGACGACTTTTACACCATGGTCGATTCCGGAGACCCGGCACCCGACAACGAGCACATCACCGGCGTGCGCGAAGAGCGTGAGGAAGGCGAGCAGACGACCACGCAGGCGCCAAAAGCCATGTACGCCGCGCGCATCGCCGTCTATGACGACATGCTGTCGACACCGCGTGTGATCGTCATTGATCCGCAAGATGTCCGCACGTATTTGGAAGAGACGACCAACACCGTCTACCAGTGCATGAAAGAACAGGGTGGCCATATCTCGCTCATGGTCATCCGCGAGATTGTCGAAAACTTTATCCACGCACACTTTGCCGAGCCCATCATCTCGATTCTGGACGGCGGAGACACCATCCGCTTTGCTGATCAAGGACCCGGCATCGACGACAAGGAGCGCGCTTTCGACTTTGGCGTTACCAGCGCAAACAGCAAGATGAAGCGCTATATCCGTGGAACCGGAGCAGGGTTTCCCATGGTGCAGGAGTATTTGGAAAACGCCGGCGGGGCCGTGTCCATCGAGGACAATATGGGCAACGGCACCGTGGTTACGGTAAGCCTGGACCCTAAACGCGTGCAGGAAATCGAACGCGCCGGCGGGCGCGGTGCTGCCGTGCGGCCCGAGACGGAGCAGCCCGCATATCCCCTGCCGGGAGCTTTTGCGCAGCAGCCCATGGCAACGCAGCAGATGCAGCCCCGCGTGGGACAGATGCAGCAGCCCGGAATGCTTCCTACACAAGAGCCCCAGGCGGCGTCGATGTCGATGCCGCCAAACGTGCCACAGGCCATGCCGCTGGCGGATCAGGATACAGCAGCAATGCAGCAGGCGACAGGGGCACCGGGTAGCCAGCAAATGGGCTATCAGCCGTACCAACAGGGATATCCATATCAGCAGATGCAGCCACTGGGGTATGGCCAGCAGTTCCCACAGCAGTACCAGCAGGGATATCAGCAGCCGTACCAGCAGATGCCGCAGCAGCAGTACAATCCCTGGGCCCAGCAGATGCCTCCGCAGCCTTACCAACAGTGGCCTCAAAGTTTTCAACAGCAAATGCCGCCGATGCAGAGTTCTCAACAACCAGCAGCTCAAATGATGTATCCTAATGCAGCAAATCAGTATGCGCAGCCACAACCGGACGCGTTCGTAAGCGATCGCGGCAACGCCGCGCTGGGCTATCTGGCGCAAAATCAAGCGTGCGGTGCTACCGATCTGGCGAGGGCGTTTGGAAACTCGGCCCCCACTTGGTCACGCACGCTCAATGACTTGGCGCAGGCCGGCTTGGTCATCAAGCATGGCCAGAAATACCATCTGACCGAACTCGGCGCCGCTCGCGTGCGAGCTCAGAGCTAAAGAACGGGAGAGATAGTGGACGAGGAAGCAAGCATCATCCTGGGGGATGCCATCGCCTTTTGCCAGCGCGACGGCCAAGATGCACGCCTCATCAACATGCTGGGGCAATCGCGCGCCATAAGCCTGACCGAAGACACGCTCACGATCGAGGCGCCCTCGCGCTTTGCCATCGCGCAGCTCAAAAAGCATCAGCCGACTATTGAGGCTTATCTGGAAGAAATCGCCTTTGCACCGATTGCGCTCGACATCGTGGCACCGCAAGGCGCCACGACGGAATCCGCTGCCGCGACGGCGCCCGCCACGGCTCCCGCTGCTTCCCCGGCGGCGCCGGCCTCCGCGGGCGACGTGCCGACAATCGAGCACCAGCACGGCGATGTTTCCCGTGAAACCATGACACCATTGCCGACCGCGGCGGCGACGTCAACGAACGCGCCCGTCACGCACATGCCCATCGCTCACGACGCAGCGGCGGGCGCGGATTCGGGCATTGCAATCAAGAACACGCTCTCGGCCGATGATTTTCGTCGCATGATGAACCAGATGAAGGGCGAAGCGCCGACTAAATCCACGCAGGCTGCGACCCCCGCTTCACCCATGCCAGCACCGACCGCGCCGGCCGAGCAGAATACGGATGGAGCCCCACTCGCCGCGAACTCAAAATTTACCTTTGAGAACTTTGTCTACGGCCCCGAGAACAGCCATGCCTATCGCTCGGCACTCAAGTTTGCCGCCCTCGCGGACGAACGCGGCACGTGCACATCACTGTTCATCTACGGCAAATCGGGCCTGGGCAAGACGCACCTGCTGCTTGCGATCAAAAACGAGCTCGCCGAGAAGTCACCCGAGATCAAGGTCAAGTATGCCAACTCCCAGGCATATCTGGACGACCTGATGACCGAGTTCGACCGCCAAAAGAAGAGCAACGCCCCCATCATGCAGGCGTACCACGGCGTGGACGTGCTCATCATCGATGACATCCAAAACATCATCGGCAAACGCGCGAGCGTGGACTACTTCTTCCAGCTCATGGACGAGTTCATCCGCAACAACAAGAAGGTCGTCATCGCGGCAGACCGCGCCCCCAAGGACCTGAGCATGGACGAGCGTCTGACCAGCCGCTTCAACGCCGGCATGCTCTGCCTGGTCGCAGAGCCCAGCTACGAGATGAAATACAAGATCTTGCAGCGCTATTACGAGAACACCATCGTCGCCGCTCCCGAGGCAGGCGACGACTCGCTGCTGGCGGCCTATGGGGGCGACGGCGGGCACCTGACCGACGAGCACTTTAAACACATGGCAGAGGTGTCGGGCACCAACATCCGCGAACTCGAGAGCTTTTGCGAGCGCTGCGCCGGCGAGGCGGGCGACCGCGAGCGCGAGGGCGGGGAGCTCACCTTTGACGATATCGACGCCATCGCCAGCCAGTACTTCGACACATCGGCCAAAAAGATCAACGTCCAGACGGTTCAGTCCGTCATCGAAGAGCAGTACGGCGTGACGCACGAGGAGCTCATCGGCCCGCGTCGCAACGCCAATATCGCCAAAGCACGCCACATTGCCATCTATCTGGCCATCGAGATGTGCGAGATGACGACCACGGCGGTGGGCGCCGAATTTGGCAATCGCAACCACTCGACCGTCAGCACGAGTTACAAAAAGGTCCAGAAGATGATCCAGGAAGACCGCACCGTCACCGAAGACCTCAAGTCGCTGCGCGATAAAATTACACTGCGCTCGTAGGGAAATAGAGACACCTGTTGAAAACTTGTCGAAACCACGGGCATAAGGTGTCTAAAACCCAACCCGCGGTGATGAAAAGTTTTGCGCAGGTTTTGAACGTGGAAAACCACCCCTGTTGCACACAGGTTGCTGTCGATTCTCTTTCTAGGTCTGACCTGCGTCTTTGGGAGTAATCAACAGTTTCGTCAGTGCTATTACTATTATTAAGATATTTATATCTATAGAAAGGTATTAAAAGATGAAGTTCACCGTCAGCCAGAGCTCGCTTACACAAGCCATCGGCGTCGTTATGAAGGGTGTCGCTTCGGCATCCACCCTTCCCATCCTGTCGGGCGTGCTCGTTAAGGCCCAAGACGGCATCTTGGAATTCCAAACCTCTAACTACACCATCTCGATCCGTCATCGCATCGCGGCGCATGTCGAAGAAGAGGGCGAGATGGTTATCCCCTGTAAGATGCTCTCCAATATCACCAAGACCCTCCCCGATGCCCCGGTCACCTTTGAGCTGTCCGAGCGCCAGGTGCTGATTGGTTGCGAGAAGAGCTCTTTCCGCCTGAACACGCTCGATGCCAATGACTTCCCCGAGTTTCCGGCCTATGCCATCGAGAGTGCCGTGGAGCTGCCGACCGATGTCTTGTCCGAGATGGTCGGCCGCGTGTGGCGCGTCACCTCGACCGACAAGGCTCGCCCCATCCTGGGCGGCGTGCACATGAAGGTTGAGAACAACACCGTACGCCTGGTGGCGACCGATTCCTTCCGCTTGGCCGTGTGCGATACGCAGGTCGAGACCTCGACCCTCGAGGGCTCCTTTGAGCTCAACGTTCCGGCCGACGCCTTTAACGACGCGCTGAACATCATGGCCAGCCAGGCGACCATCATGATCGGGGCTACCGACACCCAGGTCGTCTTCGAGGCCGGCAACACCACCTACGTGTCGCGCCGTATCGAGGGCGTGTACCCCAACTACAAGCAGCTCATCCCCGATTCGTGCGTGACGAGCGTCAAGATCGACGTCGCCGCCTTTAACGCCGCCCTCAAGCGCGTGGCCGTTATCGCGAGCGCCAACCCCGCCGTCAAGTTCGAGATCGATGTCGAGAACGGGCAGATGGGCCTGTCCTCCATTTCCAATGACCAGGACCTTGCGCAGGAGACGATCGATGTCGAGGCCGAGGGCGAGTCGGGTACCATCGCCTTCAACTACCATTACATCTTCGGCTGCCTCAATGCCCTGTCCAAGGAGAAGGAGATCACGCTGGAGCTCAAGAGCTACTCGCAGGCGGGCATCTTTAAGTCCTACGACAAGATCAACTACCTGTACCTGGTCATGCCGGTCCGCATCTAGCGCTGCGCCATGACCATGTTCGCCCGCGATCTTTCCGTCGCGCACTACCGCAGCTTCGATAGCTATCGCCTTGCCCTGGACGAGGGCGTGACGATACTTGCGGGACCCAACGCGGCGGGAAAGACCAATCTCATAGAGGCGCTGCAGCTGCTGACGAGCGGCGCCTCGTTTAGGCATCCGACCGCAGCCGAGCTCGTCCATGACGGCGTGGGCTCGTGCAAGGTCGAGCTGAGGCTCGAGGGCGACGGCCGCGTGCTTGATATGGGATTGAGCGCGGAGGACGGTAAGCGCTCGTTTAGCCGCAACGGCAAGAGATGCTCTGCCGCCGGTGTGCGCGGGGTTCTTCCGAGCGTGCTGTTTTGCCCCGACCATCTGGACATGGTTAAGCGTGGCGCCAGTGTGCGCCGCGCCGCCCTCGATGACTTTGGCATGCAACTGAGCGCACGCTATGCCGATCTTGCGAGCACCTATGGGCGCTGCGTGACCCAGCGTAACGCCTTGCTCAAGGAGACCTGGTGCTGCCGCGAGATGCTCGGCGCGTGGAACGATTCGATTGCCCGCGCGGGCTCGGCCCTGCTCGTGCACCGGTTGGCTCTGCTCGACCGGCTGGCGGGCCATGTGCACACTGCCTACGGGCAAGTAGCGTCAGGTGAGGCCGCCAACGTGACCTATGCGTCCACGCTGGGGGCTTTGCCCCAGGTCGAGGATCGCGAAGAGCTGAAGGGTTGGGCGTACGAGCGCATGCTGGCCGCCCTTGACGAGCATGCCGACGAGGAAATTCGCCGCGGCGTGACGTTGGTGGGACCGCATCGCGACGAGATTGAGTTTACCGTGGCGGGTCGCTCCGCCCGTTCATTTGCCAGCCAAGGACAGCAGCGCACGCTGGTGCTGTCCTGGAAGGTGGCCGAGGTTGCCGTGGCTCGCGATGTCCTGGGCACCGCCCCACTGCTGCTTTTGGACGACGTGATGAGCGAGCTCGACGGCGAGCGTCGCGGCGCTTTCCTGCGGCTGATTGGCGATGATATCCAGACGGTCATAACTACGACCAACCTGGGGTACTTTACCGATGACCTGCTTGATCGAGCCAAGGTGGTGAGCATGGGTGAGACGTGCTAATTACGAGCGCGAGAGCGAGACAGTCGCCTTCAGCGGGTTTTTGAACGCAGAGCGTCAGCGCATCCTGGCGGCTGCGACCCCTGAGCGCCGTGCGCAGATGGAGGCCGCCGAGGAGTCGCGCACGGTCTATCGCGCATGGAACGCGGTGTGCTCGGGTACGCGCGAGGGGCGGCATGTGACGGGACTGCGCTACCTGCCCGAGTCCAATGAGCTGCTGGTGTATCTCGACTCGCCCTCGTGGACGCAGGAAATGACGCTGTTGCGCGAGATCATTCGCGCGCGCATGGAGCGCGCCGGTGCGCATGTGGACGGCCTGGTGTTCAAAACCACCGCGCCCGGCCACACGCCGCCCGCCGCCAAGGAGCGCCTGCGCCCGGCGACGACCGAGCGACCGCCGGCCCCGCACGCCGACCTAAGTGAGGCCGAGCGTACCGAGATCGAGCGCCAAGTGGCGCCCATCGAAGACCAAAAACTGCGCGAGGCCCTCGAGAATGCCATGAGAGCCAGTGCCGAGTGGGCCAAGGGCGTGCAAAGCAAAAAAGAGCCTTAAATCGCATCTGGTGGCCTTGTAGAGCCAAATACCCTCGTTCCCGAGGGTATTTTTTTACGATAAACTAGTAAGGCTGTACACATTTTCTTGACTGAAGGAGGACGTGTGGCAAACGAAAACGATTACGATGGCGGCGAGATTAAGATTCTCGAAGGTCTCGAGGCCGTTCGTAAGCGCCCGGGCATGTATATCGGCTCGACGAGCGCCAGCGGTCTGCATCACCTGGTGTGGGAGATCGTTGATAACTCCGTCGACGAGGCCATGGCCGGTTTCTGCACCGAGATCCAGGTGACGGTCCACGCCGACAACTCCATCACGGTCGTCGACAACGGGCGCGGCATCCCCGTCGACGAGCACCCTGTTAAAAAGATCCCGACGCTCGAGGTCGTTATGACGATCTTGCACGCCGGCGGTAAGTTCGATAACTCGGCCTATAAGGTCTCGGGCGGCCTGCACGGCGTGGGCATCTCCGTCGTCAACGCGCTGTCCAAACGCGTGGTCGTTCAGGTTCGTCGCGATGGCAACACCTACGAGATGGAGTTCTCGCGCGGCAAGACCGTCAAGAAGATGGAGGTCGTGGGCACCTCGGATTCGACGGGCACCACCGTCACCTTCTGGCCCGACGACGAGATCTTCGAGACCTGCATCTACGATTTCGATACGCTGCACAACCGTCTGCAGGAGACGGCGTTCCTCAATAAGAACCTCAAAATCGTGCTGACCGACGAGCGCGAGGCGACTCCCCACGTGGAGGAGTTTTGCTACGAGGGCGGCATCATCGACTTCGTCAAGTTCCTCAACGAGGGTAAGGACGTCCCCGAGGCCTTTAAGGAGCCCATCTACATCGAGGGCAAATCGGACCCGGATGCGCCCGTGGCCAAGATGGGCGAGGTCGAGGTTTCCCTGCAGTGGAACAGCGGCTACGGCGAGAACGTCATGTCGTTTGCCAACGACATCTACACTCCCGAGGGCGGCATGCACCTTGAGGGCTTTCGCACCGCGCTCACCCGCGTGATCAACGACTACGCGCGCAAGCAGAACCTGCTCAAGGAAAAAGACGCCAATCTGACCGGCGACGATGTGCGCGAGGGCCTTTCGGCCGTTATCTCGGTCAAGCTGCCCGATCCGCAGTTTGAGGGCCAGACCAAGGCCAAGCTCGGCAGCTCCTATATGCGCGCGCTCACGCTCAAGATCGTGACCGACGGCCTTGCCGATTACTTGGAGGAGCATCCCAAGCCTGCCCGCGAGATCGTCAAGAAGGCGCAACAGGCCTGCAAGGCGCGCAATGCCGCCCGCAAGGCGCGCGAGGCGACCCGCCGCAAGAGCCTGCTCGAGACGGCGTCCCTGCCCGGTAAGCTCGCTGACTGCTCGGTGCGCGATGCCGAGCTGACCGAGCTCTTCATCGTAGAGGGCGACTCGGCAGGCGGTTCGGCCAAGGACGGCCGTCGCCGAGACATTCAGGCGATTCTGCCCCTGCGCGGCAAGATTCTGAACGTGGAAAAGGTGCGCATCGACCGCGCGCTGTCCAACAACGAGATCAAGGCCATGATTACCGCCTTCGGCTGCGGCTACGGGGACGAGTTCAACATCGAAAAGCTGCGCTACCACCGCATCGTGTGCATGACGGACGCGGACGTGGACGGCGCGCACATCCGCATTCTGATGCTG
>CAUDYH010000018.1 GCA_958453575.1 uncultured Collinsella sp. | reverse complement strand
GACCGTATTGTGGGCAATTACAAGACAGGAGCGACGACGGGCGGGCAAGGAGGAAATTCATGACAACTGATGAGCACCGCTTGAGTCGAAAGACTCTGAACGTCATAGCTGCCAGCGTTATTATCAGCGCCGTCTTGTTAGGCCTGTTGTATACGGTTGGAACCCATCGCTGCCTCGAAAAAACGCTTGGGTTTGGCCAAGAAACCATGGTGTTTTTGGAGAACGCTTGCGAAAAATATGACCGCTACGAACAGGGGAGAAAAACCGAGGCGACGCACGATTTGCTCGCCGCGGTCGAATCGTTTGTGACGTTCCTGTCCTCTGATCGCGTTGAGGTTAACGACGATCTTATCGAGCAATTTGTCCATGCCGAGAACCTTTCGGGGCTGATGGTCATGGACTCCGATGGCCATATGGCTGCCCACTACGACATCGATGGTCGCGATCCGCTCATGTTGTGGCGAGATGAGTTGGCCTGTTCGCCGGTCGCATCGATGTATCAAGGTTCCAAAGTGACCTACTCAACTGTCGATGAGCGCCGTGGTGTCGTTTTTGCCGTCTGTGCTGTTCCGTATGGCGACGGCGTTGCCCTGGCATACCGCTCACTTGTTTCCGATACGGCGGACGACTATTCATATGCCATAGCCGACGTGCTTTCGAACAGTACCTTCCACCAGGGTCCCACGGTGCTTGTTATGGAGGATGCGGAGATTGTCTCATCCAACAGTGCCGATGCTGACGTGTCGCTCGCCCGACTCCTCACCAGCGTAGGAGTTGAGTGGAAAGACGACGGCCTGACGCGCATCGAATATCGAGGAGACGAATGGTATGCCGTGCGTGCGGCATATAAGGACTACCGCCTGTTTGCGCTATATCCCAAATCTGAGGTCATGTCTGACAGGATTTCATTTGTCGCCGTCGGCGTCTTGGTGTGTCTTGCGTTTTGGGTCGTGGTGCTGTTGGCTCGAAATATCGTTGACCACCGCAATTTGGTCGAAAAGGATAAACAGCTCGGCATTATCAATGCCATAAGCGCCATCTACGATTCGACCTTCCTTTTGCATCTCGACACCCTCGAGATCGAGGGGATCAATATGTCGCCGGCGATAGCGAAGATATTTGCCGAGCACAGCGAGGCATATGACTTTATGGACACGGTCTGCCGGGATATCGTGAGCCCCGAAAGCCGCGAAGCGGTTGTGGGACTCGTAGATATAAGTTCGCTTCGTGAACGTATGGAGGGCGTACCGTACTTGGCTGCCGAGGTGCGAGATTGTCGAGGCGCTTGGTACTCGCTACAGGTTGTCCCCCAGCATCGCGATGAGCAAGGCCGGCTGGAGTCGGTCGTCGTGGCGACGCACAACATATCGATGGTCAAGCATGCCGAGGAGCTGTCATATCAAGACAAACTGACGGGGCTTCGCAACCGCAACTATCTTGAATCGCGCGGAGATAGCCTGGTAAACGAGGACTTGCCCGTGAGCGTGATTATGTTGGACTGCAATTATCTCAAGCGGACCAACGACATCTATGGTCACGAGATGGGGGATGAACTGCTGCGACGGACGGCGTCCGTGCTGCGGCGGGTGGCTGGTGCGGATTATCTGCCGATGCGCCTTGGCGGCGACGAGTTTTTGCTGGTTTGCCCCCATACTGACAACGAGTCTGCGCTCGGGCTGGAACAGGATCTTCGTCTCGGTCTTGCCGCGGTAAGCGATGAGGCCCTGACGGTCAGCGCATCGATTGGCGTGGCGACCGTCGAGACGGCTGGAAATACGCTGGCCGATGTATATCGTGTCGCCGACCACAATATGTATCGGGAGAAGCGCACGGTCCACGCACAGGGTGCGGACTGCTAATCTTGCCCCCGCGAGTCCATGCATCGTAGGATGTTGAATCGGTGCTTGCGATAATAAGTCGGCCCAGGCGGGGATAATAGACGTCTGAAATTTCTTTCTGAGAGGGGATCTCAATGATTAGTTTTGACTACAAGCCGCAGGGTGTATGCTCTCGCAATATTCACCTCAATCTCTCTGACGATGGCAGCAAGGTGCTGGGCGTTGAGTTTACCGGCGGCTGTGACGGCAATCTCAAGGCAATCTCCAAGTTAGTCGAGGGTGCTCCTGCCGATCGCGTAATCGAGGTTCTCGCCGGTAATACCTGCGGTATGAAAAAGACCTCTTGCGCCGATCAGCTTACGCGCGCTATCGAGGCCGCTCGCGCCGAGATCGCCTAATGGGTATCGCCGACCACATCAAGAATGGAATATCGCGCCGTGGCTTTGTGCTCGGCGGTGCTGCCGCGGGCGCTGCCACGGTGCTTGCCGGTTGCTCGAAAAAAACGGGCACCAGCGACGATGCCGCCGGCGAGCCGCAGGTTATCAAGGACGATTCGAAGATTGTCTCGATCACTGATGAGTACGAAGCTGTTGATATCGATCTTGAGCCGGCGGCGTCGTGGACGCTGCCGCTGGGCACGCTGCTGTACTACTGCGATGGCGACTACGCCGCCGCGATGATGGCGCCTGCTTCTGCTCTGCATGCCAATACGCTTGGTGTGCTCAACCTGGGCGATGGCTCGCTTACCACATTAATCGAGGATCCTATCGAGGGCACGGGATATGCTTTTTACGATGTCCGTGCCGGCGATGGCGTGTTTGCGTGGGTTGAGATGAACTTTGCCAATTCATCGTGGAAGCTCTACGCTCAAAATCTGTCGGGCGCTTCGCTCTCTGGCGACGTGGCTGAGCTCGATCGAGGTGGCAAGGACTATGATCCGCCCCTGTTTACGGCGTTCGGGTCATCGGTCATCTGGTATAAAATGCCTTCGGCAGGCGGCAATAAAACGAGTAGTGATTCGTTTTGCTATCGTCGCTCGCTTGATGAATCCAAGGCCGAGGTAATTTGGAAATCGATGGGCCGCTTTGCATCGGCCCCGCGCGCGAGCGACGGCATTTTGACCATCTCGCCGCGTGTCCGCAACGACGAAGGCGTCTACTATGGCATAACGGCAATCGATCTGACCGATGGCAACAACACCAAACGTGCCCAGCTAGTCCTTCCCTCGTCAGTCTCGCCTTTCGAGGCCGTATATATGGGCGATACCTTCGTGTTTTCTATCGAGGCGACCTATAGTGACGTGGGCAGCCTGGGCAACATGGGCACGTATATCGGTAATGAGGGAGGGCCATACCTCTTTCTGTCCCGCGAGCCGCTCGCATGTGCTGCCGGCAAGAAGAATAAATATCTCGTTAAGGTACAGGCATCGCATTTTCTCATCGACACCTCTGCCAAGACCTATGGCTCGCTGTTGTCGCCCGACCGCGCTTTGGAATATGGCGATTATCCAGCTACGGCGGGAAAATCGGACTCATTCCTTACGTACGCCACGGTGCGCAACAGCCAGGGTATACCCGAGACGGTCACCGCACGCCTATTCTCTCTTTAAGCTTAGAGGGGTTAAAAAGGCGCCAACAGGGGAATAAACGCGTTGTAATTGTGAGTACCGCCCGCCGAGCTGCCGCGTCATAGTGGCATCCGGCGGGCTCAGGTGCGTTAAAATGGGCTTGTTCTTAGCTGATTGAGACAGGGGGGCCGTGTTATGGCTTCAGATGCAAAAAAGATTCTGCTGGTCGAGGATGAGAAGGCAATCCGTGACGCCGTCGCTGCCTATCTCGAGCGCGAAGGCTACTGGGTTGTGGGTGTCGGCGACGGCCAGTCCGCGATCGAGGAGTTCGAGAAGCATCAGTTTGACCTGGTCGTGCTCGACCTTATGCTCCCCAAGATCCCCGGCGAGCGCGTTTGCCGCACCATTCGCGATACCTCGGATGTCCCCATCATCATGCTGACTGCCAAGGGCGAGATCGAGGACCGTATTATCGGTCTTGAGCTCGGCGCCGACGACTATCTGATTAAGCCGTTCTCGCCGCGCGAGCTTGTCGCGCGCGTGCGCGCCTTGTTCCGCCGTGCCCATCAGGCCGACGAGCCAGCCGTCGAGGTACTCGACTTCGGCGATCTGGTCATCGATATCTCGGGCCACAAGATTTTGGTCGAGGGCAAGGAAGTCGACCTGACGGCTTCCGAGTTTAAGCTGCTCACCACGCTTGCCCGTCACCCCGGTCGCGTCTACAACCGCATGGAGCTGGTCGAGAAGGTGCTCGGCTACGACTTTGAGGGCTATGAGCGCACCATCGATAGCCACGTGAAGAACCTTCGCGCCAAGCTGGGCGATGATCCCAAGAAGCCCAAGTGGCTCTACACCGTCCACGGTGTCGGCTATCGCTTCGAGGCTCCGGCCAAGACCGATAAGTCGGACGAGAAATAGGGAAATCACATATGACACCTGCGCGCTTTGAAATCGGACAAAAGCACAAGCAGGAGAGCGAGGCGGGTTCCAAGGCTAGTTGGAACACGCCTCGTTCCGATTCACGGCCAACGATGAGCTATCCCTCGCGCATGGCACTTGCTTTTGCTCTGACATCGCTCATGACGGTATTGGTGCTGGTGGGCGTGGTCTCTGTTGTGTGGGGCACGGTCTTTTCGGATTACACGCGCTCCAATATCGTCGAGATCGCCAATTCTGCTGCCGAAAAGCTTGCGACGTCGTATGAGGAAAACGGCAACTGGACTGCGGGCGAGCTGCGCACGGTCGCGACATCGAGTTTGGTATCCGACGACCTGAGTATGCAGGTCGTCAACAAGAAGGGCGTTGTCGTCTATGACGACTCATGGCCTTCGGCAAGCGCGACCGCCGATGTGCGCGAGAGCGAATCGGCGTCGAGCAGCTCGAGCGGTAAAAAAGCATCGCATAGCCCGGTCTCGTCTGCTCCAACCGACTCCGATAGCGTTGCCAACGTCGAAATCATAACGTCTTCGGGCGAGCATGTCGGACAGGTAAAGCTATGGGCCATCGGCTCCGATGCCTTGCTCACCAAGGCGGATTCTGCATTTAGGGAGAAGACCTTTAACGCCATGGCCCTCGCCGCGGTTGTTGCAATCTGCATTTCGGTCGTTATCGGATCGCTCGTGTCGCGCATGCTCACCAAGCCGATTCATCGTATTACGAGCACGGCCAAGCAAATTCGCGATGGCGATCTGTCCGCTCGTACTGGTTTGCGCGGTGATGACGAGATTGATCAGCTGGGTGAGACCTTCGATGAGATGGCCACTTCGCTCGAGAAGGATATGAAACACGAGAAGCGCCTGACCTCAGACGTGGCTCACGAACTTCGTACTCCGCTTATGGCCATGCTCGCGACAGTCGAAGCCATGCAGGATGGGGTGTATCCCACCGACGACGAGCATCTGGAAACCGTTGCTTCCGAGACGCGTCGCCTGGCTCGTCTGGTGCAGCAGATGCTCGACCTGTCGCGCATGGAAAACAGCACGGCTCCGCTCAACCTTGAGCCGGTGGACATGGTTCCTTTCGTGCGTTCCATCGTCAATGCCCAGGAGCGCCTGTTTGTCGACCGCGATCTGCGCTTGCGCTTTGCTGACGAGACGCAAGGTCACGACGATGTCGTCGAAGCCGATCCCGACATGATCACACAATGCGTCATCAATCTCATGAGCAACGCCATGCGCTATACCCCCGAGGGCGGTTGGGTCGTGGTGTCGGTGCTCAGTGACCGCAAACACGTCAGCGTCGCCGTTTCTGATACCGGCATCGGTATTGCCAAGGATGACTTGTCGCGCATCTTCGGCCGTTTTTGGCGCGCCGATGCTAGCCGTGCCCGTGAGGCGGGCGGTCTGGGCGTGGGCCTCGCCGTGACTAAACAGATCGTCGAGCGACATCATGGCTACATTTCCGTGGAGTCGGAGCTTGGAAAGGGTACGACTTTTACGATTCATCTGCCTCGCGAGCACACGGCGGACGCGGCATCTACTACAATGGAGCACTAGCTTTTCGCTATTCGGTGAAGGAGGGGTTTCGTCCCTGCCGCTCCGAGTTTGCGAAAACGTGCGGGAAAGAACCCGCATTACTGTCGTATTTTGGTAAGGAGTGACTCACGTGACAACGATGGAGCGTCGTCCGGATTCCCGTGGCAAGGTTCGTGATATCTACGATGCCGGTGAAAACCTGCTGATGGTCGCCACCGACCGCATTTCTGCGTTCGACTTCATTCTTCCCGACGAGATTCCGTTTAAGGGAGAGGTGCTCAATCGCATCTCGGCATTCTGGTTTGATAAGTTTGCCGACATCGTCCCCAACCATCTCGTTTCCATCGACCCGGCGGATTTCCCCGAGGAGTTTGCTGAGTATCGTGACTACCTCGCTGGCCGCGCCATGCTGGTTAAGAAGGCCCAGACGATTCCTATCGAGTGCATCGTCCGCGGCTATCTGACCGGTTCGGGCAAGAAGACCTACGACGAGAACGGCACCGTCTGCGGCATCCAGCTGCCTGAGGGCCTGACCGAGGCTTCCAAGCTTCCCGAGCCGCTGTTCACGCCGTCCACGAAGGCCGAGATTGGTGACCACGACGAGAACATCTCGTTCGAGCGTTGCTGCGAGATCGTGGGCGAGGATATCGCCACGCAGATTCGTGACCTTTCCCTCAAGATCTACAAGGCCGCTGCCGAGTACGCCGCGACCCGTGGCATCATCATTGCCGACACCAAGTTCGAGTTTGGAGTTATTGATGGCAAGGTCACGCTGATCGACGAGTGCCTCACGCCCGATTCCAGCCGTTTCTGGCCTGCTGCCAGCTACGAGGAGGGCAAGATCCAGCCTAGCTACGACAAGCAATTCGTCCGCAATTGGCTCAAGGCCAACTGGGATATGACGGGGGAGACCCCGCACCTGCCCGCCGAGGTCATCGATGGCACGTCCGAGCGCTATCGCGAGGCCTTCCAGATCATCACGGGCTCCCAGTTCACAAGCATGAAGGAGAACGCATAAGTGAGTACCCGTAGCGCCACGAACAAGCGCACGCAATCCCACGAGGTTACCGGGGTTGCGCGCAAGTCCGCCGCATCTGCTAAGCCTGCCCGTCAGGCAGCGAGCTCTGTCCGCGTCGTGCCAGCTTCGTCTAAAGCTCGCCGCAAAGAGCTCGAGAAGGGCGAGAACCTCGAGGGCCTCTCTAAAGAGGAGAAGCGCGCCCGCAAGGCTAAGCAGCGCGCCAAGGAGGACCGCATCTACACGGTGTCGAATATCCTTCTCAAGCAGGATGAAGACTACACCAAGCGCCGTCGTATCTGGTGGGCCGTGCTCGCCATCGGCATGGTACTCGTCGTGGCAATTTGGGCTTCGCTCTACTTCGCTCCCGGCGGCACGGTGTCCAGCCCCGTCCAGATGGTCGGCATCGTTTTGTCCTATGTCATCATTCTGGGTGACTTTATCTACGACTTCGTTCGTATTCGTCCCCTGCGCAACATGTACCGCACGCAGGCCGAGGGCATGTCCGAGAACAAGCTCAACGCTCTTATCGAGCGCTCGGCTGCCGAGGAGGATAAGAAGGACTCCAAGAAGAAGTAGCGTTTGCATACATACTTATCGCTAAGATATAAGGCGCGTCGTTTTTGCGGCGCGCCTTTTTACTGTTCTATAGATAGATGGAGTGGCACATGATTCGAGCTGCCCTGACGGTCGAAGAGGCTCTGGAGGGCATGAAGGCCCTGGAGCCCAAGATTAAAAACTATGCGCGCTTGGTTGTCCGCAAGGGCGTAAACGTCAAGCCCGGCCAGGAGGTTGTCGTTCAGTCTCCGGTCGAGTGCGCATCCTTTGCCCGCGTGGTGGTCGCGGAGGCTTATGCCGCCGGCGCTGGCCACGTGACGGTCATTTGGGCCGATGATGCCGTGACGAGGCTCACGTACGAGCATGTCGAGAAAAGCTATTTTGAGCAGACACCCGAGTGGAAGCGCATGCAGCTGGATTCCCTGGCCCAGGATGGTGCCTGCTTTGTCTTTATCGAGGGGGCGGATCCTGCGGCCCTCAAGGGCATCGATCCAGCCAAGCCTGCTGCAGCTTCTAAGGCAAGGAATACGCAGTGCAAGGTCTTCCGCCGCGGACTGGACTACAACATCAATCCGTGGTGCATCGCCGGCGCTCCGGTCGTGGCTTGGGCGCACGAGGTGTTCCCGGGAGACGCCGATGAGGTTGCAATCTATAAGCTGTGGAATGCGATTCTGCACACCGCGCGCGCCGATGGCCAGGACCCAGAGAGCGACTGGGAACTCCATGACGCCGCATTCGAAAAGAACCTGCGTTTCCTGAACGACAATCGTTTCGACTACCTGCATTACACCTCGGCAAATGGAACCGATCTGACGATTGGCATGACGAAAGGTCACGAGTGGGCCGGCGGCAAGGGCAAGACGCCCGATGGGCACCCCTTCTTCCCCAACATTCCCACCGAGGAAGTCTTCACCTCGCCTGATCGTATGCGTGCCGACGGTATCGTGTATTCGGCTATGCCGCTCATTCACCACGGTAACAAGGTTGACGATTTTTGGATTAAGTTCGAGGCGGGCCGCGTAGTGGACTACGATGCCCGCGTGGGTAAGGCGACGCTTGCGAGCATTATTGACACCGATGAAGGTGCCGCTCATCTGGGTGAGATCGCGCTTATCTCCAAGAACACGCCGATCCGTGAAAGTGGTGTTCTGTTCTATGACACGCTCTATGATGAGAACGCTAGCTGCCATCTCGCGCTAGGTGTCGGTTTCCCCGAATGCATCGAGGGTGGGTATGACATGTCCAAGGAGGAGCTCCTGGAGCATGGCGTAAACGTCTCGAGCACGCACGTCGATTTTATGATCGGCACGGACGATATCGATATTACGGGCATTACGCCTGATGGACGTGAAGTTGTGATTTTCCAGAACGGCCAATGGAGTTGGGAATAGTCCCAGACCGTGGTACAATGCCACCCGCGGGCCGTTAGCTCAGCTGGCAGAGCAGGGGACTTTTAATCCCAAGGTCCAGGGTTCGAACCCCTGACGGCCCACCCAAAGATTGTTGAGACGGTCAACTTCGGTTGGCCGTCTTTTTTGTCGCCCTTTCATGGGTTCGAACCCGTCGGGGCGCGGAGCTGAGTAAACGCGTGAGCGTTTGCCAGCGCAGCGCGCAAGGCGCGAAAGCGCCGCAGCGGCAGCCTGCGGAGCAGGCTGAACCCCTGACGGCCCACCCAAAGAAAGGAAAACGAAATGAAAACAGATAGATACGGAATTAACGGCAGCACATTAAAGATAATAGCAGCCATTTCGATGGTTCTCGATCATGTAAGCAGGATCGTCCTGACCAATGGAATTATGACTCACGCATCGTACAGTCAGATATCAGACGAACAGTGGGCGATTCTAAGCGAGGCTTCGGATGTGCTTCATGTTCTTGGCAGAATTGCATTTCCCATATTTTGCTTTTTGATAGTTGAGGGATTTTTGCATACTCATGACATAAAGAAGTACCTGCGAAATATGCTTGTCTTCGCAATCATTGCGGAGCCCATATACGATTTCGTTCAAACCGGGCAACTATTCGACCTTCGGCAACAAAATGTTATGTGTGAGCTCCTGCTTTCCTTGGTCTTTTTGATTGTTCTGGAAAAGATACAAAGTCTTTCAAAACGGAAAAGATACATCGCAGAAACTGCTCTGATTGTTTTGACAGCACTGGCAGCTGAATACACTAAACTAGATGGCGGTGTGTATGGCATTATGCTTGTGGCTGCATTCTATTTATTCCACGACAGCAAGGCCAAGATGTTCTTTGCTGCAGTATGTGCAGTGCTCCTTTCGTCATGCCATATAGTTGGCGGCGGATTTGAGTTTGCTACAGCTAGTGTATTTAATCCTGATGTTGCTGCCGCGGTCGTTTCGTTGCTGCTTATCAATCTTTATAATGGTAAGCGAGGGCTGAAGCTCAAATATTTCTTCTACATTTTCTATCCGGCACATCTTGCTCTGCTTTATGGTGTCTCACTTATTGTTTTGAACTGTCTTTAAAAACTCTCAAACAAGTCTCTGAAAACGGAAACAAATTGACCCTAAGACTGCTTGTGAATTTCCGGAAGACCTGAGAGATGCGAGGATAGGCAACGAGGGCTGCAGAGAGATGCTTCTCAGTTCTCTGGCGGATCGCACGTATCTGTATGAGGATCACTTCCACACACTCATTAATAACAGTGATAAACACGGCAGATCCTCAAAACATGAGGCTGTGGAGGTCGAACGATGCTTCGAAAGCATGAATGGCAGCGAGAAAATGAGTTCGGAAGCGCCCTCTGGATGATCCAGCATAGAATAGAAAGCGATCGGCTCCGGCTGGTCGCTTTTTTGTTGCCGGTGCACGGGTTCGAACCCGAACTTCTCTATATATAAGAACGCTTGGCGAACAAAACCTGCCTTTTACCGACGGGAAACAAATAGCTGATGCTTTTGGAGTAAAGTGGCGCTCCAGAGATGACTGATGCCTTAACACCTATAAACCAGCTGGTCATCGCCAATATCAGAAGCCAATGCTTCAGTTTTAACCTCAGTGATGCGACTGAGGGACTTATTCATTTGTGAACAAAATATGGAGTGCGCGATTCCCGCCCCCGGCGCCCCTCCGGTCTGGCAATATATCTCCTTGCCGCGCGGC
>CAUDYH010000017.1 GCA_958453575.1 uncultured Collinsella sp. | reverse complement strand
GACGCTGAGGACCAGGCGGGTGCGACGATTACAAATCTCGATGAGCTTGTCGAGCTGCTCGAGGCGAACGGCGCGGAAAACATCGTACGCAAAGACGACAGGAGCGGAATCCGAAGCCTTGATGTCAAGTCGTCGGAGGCGTTCGCCGTCCTGTCTAACGCCGACGCTTCGCTTTACTATGATGCGCAGATCAAGGTTATCATCACGGGCGATGCGAAGCTCACCGAGTCGGCTAAGAACGGCATGTCTTTCCAGGGCCTTGGCAGTGATGAGCATCCGTTTGAAGGCAAAATCTATAGGTCGTTGAATGGCGTTGATAGCCCTGTTGAGCTTACGTCTAACCGGACGGTTTTCAATAACTTCAAACTGACTGACCAAAACAATACGGTCAAGATAAAGTGGATAGGCGCAACTACCTATAGCGCGCCGATGGTCGCTACGAAGGTCAGCGGTGGGGGCAAGACGCTCAACGCTGTGGTCAACATCGCAGATCCCGTAGGTACCGGCGGGACGGATACGACTTCCGCTCTGACGGCGCCCCTTTTGGGTGAGGCGATGGGTGACCTTACTACAGAGGTCACCTATGGCCCTGCCGGTTCTCTCGAGAAGCTCAACGTAAATGCAGCGGGAAACATCGGTCTTTTAGCGAATACAGTCAAGAGCGGAACCTTTACGGTGGGGTCTGTTAAGTTTCCCGCTAGCCTTGCCGCGGGCGGTGTCGTCGAGACGAGCTCCGGTAATGCCGGTCTGCTCGTAGGCACGGTCGAGGATGGCGCGACTTTGAACGTCGGCACCCTTAATGTTCCCGCTGCTACCGTTCAGTCTGCAAGCGGTTCCGCCGGTGGTGTCGCAGGTCTCGTCGGTTCGAACACAGGCGCCACAGTCAACGTCACGGAGGCTCTCGACCTGCACATGCTCACCGTCAAGGGCACCACCGCCAGTGGCGGCTTCATCGGTAAGGCGACCAGGCTCGCGCTGGGCGCGGACAACAAGAAGTTCACCTGTCCCGCCAACGTCGGCGATGCGAACAGCAAAAGTTCCGGCGGCTTCATCGGCGACGTTAGTTTTGCCGGCCCGGTCGAGTTTGCCAACAACGACCAAATCGATACGGGCGAGGGCGTGAATCTTGGCCAAAGTGGGGACACGGGCGCGGGCGGCGTGTTCGGTCTCCTGGACACAACGAACGGCGATGTCGCAATATCAGGTGGCTCGTATACTAGCAAACTGGTGACGGGCTCCAGCTCCATCTATGGCGGTCTGGTCGGTAGAGTTCAGGATGTGACCAACACAGAGAAGTCGAACAACACCCTTCATATAAAGACGGGTGCCGCGGGCAACCGCTGTTCGGTTGATACTACATGCAGCGTCGCGCCGCGACTGGCAGGAGGCCTGGTCGGCTGGGTGGCAAAGAGCAACAATACTGGAGGCGTTGTAATCGTTGACGGCGCGGACGTCACGTGCCATTCTCCAAAAGCCAATGGAAAGAACTGCGGGTTTGGCGGTGTTGTTGGCGCCTTGGATAGCGGCTATAGCGTGGGCGGGCGTTCGCGTTTTGGAATTCTGGACTGCGGGGACGTTCGCGTTGAAACTGATAAAAACGAATCAATCGCATGTGGTGCCGGAATTGTGGGTTCGGCATGGAACGGCGTCTTGCGCTTGCGTGGGACTACCGATTTATCCGATTGCAAGCTCGAGGCCAACGGTAATACCAGCCAAATTCTTAGATCCTTGGATGGATGCGCCCCATTGGTGTTTGCTCTAGGTTCAGGCTCGGATGCTGAGGCAACGAACGATAATTATTGGCTTTACAAACGTCCTGCTGCGGCGAGGATCGATGACCTGACCTATAACCAGGTTATCCGCCTGACCGGAGAGGAGGGCAAGCTCAGCAAGGATCTTATTAAACTTGATGAAAGCACCTTTTATCAGCCGTTGTGCAATCTGAGTGGTGCTCCAGATGCTGGCAGCAGTGCTGGCTACTCTTGGGGTTATCAGCTACGGTCCCAAAATGGTGACGGGAAGTCGGGTACATACCTCATTAATGATGCGGATACATTCGCATGCATTGCCATGACGGTCCAAACGAACGGCTACTTTGGCGGTGTATTCGGCATCGGCACGGCTAATATTACGAGCTGGTATGGTAATAGTGGGAATGCTATCTCAATTACTTCCGACATTGACCTGCGAGGTACAGGCCTTGAAGGTCTTGCATGTGATGGGTCCGGGCAAGTTAATGCCTTCGTAGGGGCTGTCGAGGGCAACCATCATACCGTTACCTTGGCGATTGGCGAACCTTACGGTACGCGCAACGGCAATGCGCTTGGCGCAAACGATTCGACTGAAGGCAACGGCAAGATTTACCGGCACAGCCGTCTGGGCCTCTTTGCCGCTATCGGCGGTGGCGCGACGGTGAATAACCTCACCGTCGATGGCGTTATGAAGTTCGATAACGGCTTAGGCGTCGACGCTGGCTCGCTTGCGGCAACTATCACTGGCAAGACAACGCTCAGCGGCGTTACGTGCAAGCCGAAAATCACCTGCGATGATACGTTCGGCAACGATGTCAACATTGGCGGCATTGCTGGTAGCGTGAGGGGTGGTGGAACCGTTACTTTCGGCAGCAGCAACATAAGTGGCAGCACGAAGGCGCAAGCGACCGTCAAAACGGGCGCTACCCTCAACGGCAACACGCGCATTGGCGGCGCTATCGGTTATGTGGCGGACGTTGTCGCTATCGTCAACGTGACGAGTCTCGAGGTCGGTGACGCGACCGCGAGCGAAAATGCGATTACCGCGGGCGACAGCGCGAGCAATAAGAAATCCCAGATTGGCGGCCTTATCGGCTGCATCACTCAGGGCACCGCGGCGAATACGACCAACGTCAACATCACAGGACTTACGTTCAATTCGTTCAGCATGACCGTTGGCAAGAACGGTGACGCGAAGAGCGGCGCTGGCGGTCTTTTGGGCTACAGCTGGGGCAATACGGTTGTCACCATCGGGGATGGCGCAAACACCAGCGACAGCACGTATGCTCTCAAGACGAACAACGCTTCCATAACAGCAAACAGCTCAGGTGAACTCGGCGGGCTCGTATATGCAGCCAGCGGTCACTGGGTTATCAACAACTATGCCATCGATCTTTCTGGTGCAACCATCAATGCCGAGAGCGCTACAACGCTTGGTCTGCTCATCGGTCGAGGCGGTAGGACGGAGAATTCCACAACATATGGAGTGGAAACTTATAGCGGCTTGTATCTGGAGAACAAGGCGGGTTGGGACACTGCATATAAGGTCAATGGTGTTGCTGCGGGCAATGGCGTGAAAATCAACAACACGGCAATCAAAAGCAACGACAATGCTACTTCGTTTGATGAATGGGTCGGCAACAGCACGAGGCCTGCCTATGGAAATAAAGACGCCAGCAAACTCATGGACGGCGAATGGAATGTCGTCGTTTCGCTTCATACCAAAGACGGCGTTAATGACGGCAAGCTCGACATGAGCGGAGAGCCGGGAAACGACAACAGCTATCGCAACCGTTCCGATTTCGGCAAGAACCACAACACGAATGCCTGGACGAGGTATTACTACAACCTCGACAAAGCCTATGCGGCACTTGGGCAAGGCAGCTCCAAAATTAGCAAAATCGATACGGCGGAAAAGCTGCTCTTATGGTCTGCTTATCGCTATGCTCCAGCCGCAATTCGCTCGATGATTGTGCCGCAAGCGTTCAACGACGCCGTGGCCATCGGCGGCGAAAGCGGCAGAAGCGTCGAAATTGATTTGACGGGCTATAGTTACTATCCCACCCAGCCGAACGGAAAGGTGACGGTTGGTAATGCGACCATCACCTTCCATTACTCCGACATCAAGGCCGAGCAGAAAAGCAACAAGCTGAACTCTGCTGCTACCCAGCACGAGAACATGCACTGCGGTCTTTTCCGAACGGTGGCAAATGGCGATCTTACGGTGAATGCCGTCACTTTGGGTGGCACTGTTGGGCCCGTTGTCAACGACGGGAGAAGCAAGAATGATATTGCCGCCGCGGGTGGAAGCTCTTCGGGCGCGCTGGTGTGTCGCTACGTGTATGGGTCTAACAATGGCACGACCACCACTATTAGAAAAATCTCGATTGATGGCCTTACGCTCAACAATTTGACCGTCGATGGCGCTAGTGAGGCCACGGGCGCTGATGCTTATATGCCTCTGCTTATAAACGAGATGCAGACGTACGTGAACCTGAGCGCGAAGAACATCACGGCTACGGGATACGGCCGCAACACCAAGGTGGCAACCTCACTTTTTGGAAGACTGGGCGTGGGTTCGAGTGCCGACCAGGTTACGGCGACGTTTGGTACCATCAACGTGCCGAGTGCTACGAACAACGCCATCTTTACCCGTGCAAGCTTGCTTGAGAGCTTTGGCTACGGCGAGGGGAAGACCGGCTCGGCGGTGTATACCTTTATAAAGGATGACCAGACAAACGATAAGGTCACATTCGGCAGCGAGATCGACTCGAAGGGCGAATACTCTGGTAAGCAACTCTGGTACTACAACGAGAGCACCTATGGGACCCGCGCTGGCCTCGTCACCGTTGACAACAAAGAGGCAAATGCGGATACTCCGCAATTCGGTGGTTATCTCCCGTATGTGAAAAAGGGCAATGTCAACGAAAACAAAGTCCAATACCATGAAATCAAAGTTAACCAGCGCGTGCCCAAGCTTACGACAGGCTGCGGCACCTATGGTGATCCCTATACCATAACCAAGGCAACGGAGCTCAACACGGTTGCTGAGTACATCAATACTCAGAATCCAAGCGACGGCTGGGAAGTTACGATTGCGGCCGATCAGGAAACGCTATGCCAGCGCCGCTCGTCCAGCAAGGATGCTAGTAATGAAGTGACGTACGTCTACAAGCAGGCGAGCAAAACATGGGTGAGAATGATCGGGAACGACATCGACCCCAATGACACGCTTGACGATACGACGATGCACAGCTATCTCCAGAGTGCCTACTACAGCATCGAGCCGGAGAACGACAAGGGGGAAAGCACTGACACGCTTGAGCTGGACGCTGCCGTTTTTCAGGGCTTGGGTAATAAAGATTACCCGTTCCGTGGCGTTATCGTTGGTAATCTGAGGGGCTCGTCGCAGGCAGCTACGCAGGCGACTATCAAGATCCACAACTCCAAGGACACAGGTGCGCTTTCTGGGTTGATCCCGTATAGCTACGGTAGCGTTGTGAGTAATCTGAACATTGAATACTCGGGCAAGGCGGCCTCTATTGCACATAAGAATAAAGACGCCTCTGGCGTGCCGGGCGCGTTTTTTGGCGGCGTGATCGGTTGCATCATGGGCGGTGACAATATCATCGATGGCGTGTCGGTGAAAGCGTCTGGCGGCTTTAGCGTTGCTGGGGCAGCAGGCGATAATGGCGGCGCGCACCTTGTGCCCGTTGGCGGCTACGTTGGTGCTGTTGCGGGTGGCGGCGTCATCTTCCGCAACTCTTCCCGCGGCGACGGTGCCCTTAACGACTGGCATAGCGCTGGCGCTTCTCTCTACGACAACCCATATGTTGGCCGCGTGATCGACGGCTATGCGTTCAGCGAGCTTACCGATGATAAGAGTCTCGACAACACTGATCGTAACTACAAGGTGAACAATCTGGATACTTCGAAGACGGGGTGCATCAAGACGGATGCGACGCAGGGCCGCTATAGGGGAGACGACGCCAATAGCTCTGCGATAACCACAACCGTCAATGACTCGCAGGGACTGCTCGTACTCTCGGCCATCATCAGCAGCGGTGCGGCCGGCGGTTCGGCGAATACGAATACCACGAACGATGCGTATGGAACGTATGCGGGCTCGCGTGCCTACATGGGCGGCAACAACGCAAAGGGAGTGTACCAATTCGGCAACAAGCAATACGGCAAAGTTCGCAACGCGAGCTATACACATGTTGGAAGGCCGGCGAGTGCCGCTGAAGACTTTGCTAATGCGATAAGCGATGACATGAAAAGCCCCGGTATCCAGTTAGAGGGTAACGCGCTTGGCTACGCAGGCGATGGCTCGGGCGTTAACTCCCCCTACCTAGTAAAGAAATACGCAACGTGGCAGACGGGTAACATCTGCGCCGCGCAGGTCTCGGGAATGGATTTGCAGTTCAAAGCGGGTGAAACCTACGACATGACTACTTATGGCACGGGTTACACGGGTCTTTCGGGCCGCTACTACTCAAACGCATGCGCATCCGGTAAGGGCGCCGACCGCGATCGCATCGTGCCGCTTGTTGCGTGCATCAACGGTAACGGTGCAACAATTAAGGTCGGTAGCAAAGAGGCCAGCAAGGTATATGGGGTCACGGAGTACGCCGATGATAATTACAAACTCACCGGAGTGGGCGCTCTCTTTGGTACCGTAACGTATACCTCGACCAACGTGTTGGATAGCATCGGCACTCCGGCAACGGACGGCGCTGCTGCTACGGGCAACGGCGGCTATACCGTCCAGAACCTAAAGTTCGATGACTGCAATATTTCTCTTACGTATATCAATGCAGCCGGCGCCTCCAGTGGTGCGGGTAATGAGCAGGTTGGCGTCGGTCTGCTTGCGGGTACTACGGCGAACGCGAGCTCGCTGGCAGATTACGGCAAATATGCAGGAATTACCACGAATAGCTGCAGGGTGAATGGCCCCAATAACGTTGGCGGATTGCTCGGCGCATCCGGCTATGGTAGCCGCAGGACTGATAAAGATACAACTTTGCTGGTGAATCGTAACGACACCTCAAATTCGAACACGCGCTATTCTCCGGTCAAGCTTTACGATTGCTCTTATAGCAACATGGACATTTCTGGCGTGCAAAACGTCGGCGGCTTCGTCGGCAAGCTGAACCAAAATTCCGCTGGTGGCGTTTGGGCAAAAACGAATATGCCTATTGCCGAGAGTTCCACAATTATGTCAACTGCTGCCAGCGCAAGGACCGGCGGTATCGTGGGTCTTGCCGGAGGTGGTTTCCTGGTGAACACCGATGACGCTGGAACGCCTTCGCAGGGTGCCGGAAAGGCGGAGATCAGCAATGTCACGCTTCAGCCGGCAGCATCGAGCGCGACCGAGGGGACCGGCGGCCTTATCGGAAGGTCCGAAAATGGAATCGTGTCTGTCTACAATCTGTGCATCCATGGCGACGTGCAGAATAAAACGGTATTTGGTGTTAGAGGATCGAATAATCTTAAGTACGTTGCTGGTGCAGTCGGCGAAGCAGCTTCGGGCGGTGCATTTAAGTTCGATAGCTGTGTAATAAAAGACATCTATCTTGGTGCTCGTGAGTGCTCTGCCGGTTTAATCGGTGATCTGAAAGGTGGGTGTGCCCTCGAGGTCAAGAATTCAACTATCACTGGACTGGTCGTCGATGGTTCGTATTCTGGTGGTGTTGTTGGCTCGATCGGTAACACGGCGAACTCTGTCACGCTTTTGAACTCGACCATTGGCGAGAATAACTTTACCGGTAGCAAGAACGCTGCATGGAACTCATCGCTGGGAAGTTGTTCTGGTGGCGTGTCTGGCGATGGCCGTGGCTCATTTAGGCTCGTAAATGTGCTCATGGATCGCAATATCTTTGGGGCGCAAACTAGCCAGGGCTATTTGTTCGGAAATAGTTCATCCGCTGATCTCGTCAACGTTTTTGTCGCAGGAATTGCCATTAGACCAAACAGTGCGAGTGAATCGCTCAAGCTGATGCGCAATTCTTCCGGCACCGACGACCTTAAAAAAGTGAACAAAAAGTCATACATCGCATTTGCTGCCTATGAAGACAAGCTTTCCGATGCCAAGGGCGCGACACTGTATGGCAACGATGCTGCGAACGGCAATGTGACGGTGGCCGTTTCGCCCTACGTCACGACGAGTCCGACGAGTGGCCTTGTTGTGCGCTCCTCCGATGCTGACACGGCCGGCCGTTATCTGTTCGGCGACGGCATGAACGTTGGCCTTGCCACGGCCATCCAGAATCCGTCGAGCCCCGGCGTTGCCAACCGTTATACCTACACCAACATCGGCGGCATCAATGACGATGGCGCCTATCAAAATACGTCGAGCTATAACGCCAAATCCGTGGCGAGCATGTTCAATGCGAATAACGATGCAAGCGACAGCAAGGTTGCAACGGATTTTCCCGTTTTGGTGATCTCGGGTACCGATAATACGACGGTCAAGAGCTATCTAAACATCGTCACGAACGGCGGCTTCTCCGACGCTTGCAGATTGAATAACGAGAATGGCACCAATCCGCACGTGACGGCCAAAGCAGAGGTTTTCCAACTCAAGGATGGTGTGTTCGTTAAGGACGATGGCGCGTCGAGCAATCCCACGCTTCGCGTGGTGAACAACGGCAAGAACAACATGTCGTTTAGCCCAAGCTCCGATTGGGATAACGGCAAGGGTCGCTTTACGCTCCTGACCGTCACCTTTACCGAGGCGGGTCAGAGCTACAACGTTCAGGTGCCGATCATCGTTAAGCGCAAGCTCGAGATTGATTTCACTGCAACGTATGATTACGGCACTAAATTTAAAGAAAGCGACTACGCTAACCTTGGAAAAGATGCACACGTGCTTACGAGCTTTGGCGAGCCGATGACGGGTCTGCTTACCTGGACATACAATTCTGCCAATGGGAAGGAAGTCGACTTTGGCTGGGACAGCTATATGGCTGCTGGCGGCTCGATGAAGGGGCTCGGCAAGAGTATCCTCTTCAATGGTGCCGACGGAAGGTTGCCCCAGGGCACCCAGCTTACGCTCATCGATGCGAACGTTGATGGCAAGGCCGGTGGCAGAGAGTATCACTATACGGTGGGCGAAGGCGGAGCAACGAGCGTTTCCCTGAGCGGAAACGACGGCTTTAAGGATTCTGCGGGCAATCCATATCAGGAGCGATGGCTGAGCGAGATCTTGGGTGTGTCGGCCACGCAGGATGGCGCCGGCACATGGACCGTGTGTGATAACGAGGCAGAGGCGACCGCTAAAGCGAAACTCGATGGCAAGTGGACGCTGTTTAAGGTTGCGGGTGCTGACGTTCCCAGCAACAGTCGCTATACGCTAAAGGTACCCAAGGAGAAGGATACCGGCAGAGAGAAGCGTGCATCGGAGAGCGTCTACCTAGTTGTCAACGTGCCCAAGTCGGGCGACGGCGTGACGCAAGCTAGTATCAACGGTTTTACGGCTTCGTCTATTGACTCGAATTCTTCGGGTGGCCGCATATCTTGGAATCTGCATCATGTTTTACGCACCGATGGCAGCGACGATATTCAAAACAGTACGGCATCGACATACAGCATCTTGTCCAATTATGAGCAGAATGTAGTCGACAAAAAAGATGGGGCGTGCATTCCGGTTTCGAAGTCGGAGGACGGTGCCGCCTACGTTCTTTCTCTCGATGTCATGGATACGGTTACGTTTAGCCCGAGCCAATACTATACAGAGAGCGACCATCTGTTCTATCAGCTCGATACATCGCTGTGTCGCTATGGCGCCAACAACAACCTAATGGGAGTAAGCAGTTTCCCGAGCGGAACTTCGGCAATTGCGAAGTTCTATGTTGCCATCGGCAATCAGAACTACAGGTGGAGTGGCAGCGATTGGGAGCCGTATGACGCTTCGACGCCTGCGTTTACACAGATTGTGACGGATACGGGTGATGACTCACTGAGGCTCACGCTCGACCATGACCTTGCCGGAATCCGCAAGCGTGCAGCGGGCGGATCCTTTACCGTGCGTACGGTAGTGGAAGAGATTCGCCTTACGCCGGACGGCTGCAACAAGGTTATCTCCCTGTCCAAGCAGTCTGGCGAGGACGCCTGTACCAAGATGTCCTATACCGCCAAGCTTTCGACGCGTAAGGAAGGCCTTAATACCTCGAGCCTGACGCAGACGAAGCGCGGTAACGTCGGGTACTATCGCATGGACACGGGTGATACGACCATTACGCTTTCTGCGCCAGATAAGTCGCAGCTTGGCATTAACGTGGACGACCTGCGTCCGATCGCGAATGGCACGATTGGTCTGGGTGCCACGTATGAACTGGGTGGACTCAGCAACGCCGCCGAGGCAATTGCGAACGCAGACTCTGTTGTGTACACGCTCTCGCTTCAGCGCCGCGGAACCGACGGCACGTATGAGAGCGTAACGGATGATATCTCAAACTACGTAACAGTGACGGAGAGTAAGCTTGCCGCGGTCGCTCCCTCCGGTAGCACGATCACCTTCACTGACTCGAAGGAGAACGGCAAGTTCAAAACGAAGAACGGTAATACGACGTTTAGCCTGCCCTTTACCGTTAAGGTCAACACGCAGGTTGAACAGCGTGAGCAGTTCTACGCGAACTATCGCTTGGTGATGACAGCGGGCCTGGTTAAGGGTGACGTGGCGAGCGCAACGCCTCAATCGCCCGACTATGTGACCTATACGCTCACGAGGGTGAACCTCAACGGCATCGACCACTAGTTCCGAAGCCAACTGGCTTCGCAAAGGGGGCGGCAACCACCCGGTTGCCGCCCCTTTTCTTGTTCTCCTGGCCTGCTGCTGCCCCAGCTTCCCACCTAGCTTTCCAGCTTTCCACCTTAGGTGGTAAGTTAAGTGGAAAGCTGGAAAGCTAGGTGGAAAGCTG
>CAUDYH010000016.1 GCA_958453575.1 uncultured Collinsella sp. | reverse complement strand
ATTTATCTGAATAATTTAATCCCGTGCCTTTTGCTGCTCGCTGGCGTTGTCTGGGCATTGATGGCTACGTAGTTTAAGAGGCGGCGGTGCTGTTGTTTGAATTTTTGCAGTTAAAGAGGTCCGTTTCCCTAGGTGGGGAAACGGACCTCTTTTGTCTCTGGGCTTGTGGATTGGCGAAGACAATAACCGCTGGCAGCTATTTTGAGTTCTTGATGCGGCGTGTGGCAGTGGCGGTTATTCCGAGGCCTGCGGCGGCGACTGCTACGAGTGCGATTGCGCTCGGTGCTGTGTCGCCCGTGTTTGCGAGCTTGCCGGCGGTCGTATCTGCTTGCTTGCCGCTGCTTGTGTTCGCTTGCTTGGTGGAGCTTGGTAGGGCGTCTTTGCCGGTTGCAGGTGAGCCAACGGGCGGTGTCGCCTCGGCGGGTTGCGCTGAGCCGGAGGGAGGCACTGTCTCGGTCGGTTTCGCTATCTCGGGCGAGGTGGCCTTGTCTGCCGCGGCCTTTGCCTCTTCGTATGCCTTGCAGGCGTCGTCATAGGCCGCTTGCGCCTTTTCCAAATCGCTAAGGAGCGCATTTCGCTTGGCTATGTCCTCGTCGATGTGGGCTTTAGCTTCCTTTGCCTCACTTTCGAAATACTGAACCCGTTTTTCCTGGCTTTCGAGCCGGCGTTGGCAGCGGTGAAGATCATCTTCACAAGATTTTTCTCGCCTTTCTGCCGACATGATCTCACCTCGCAACTGCTTAATAGTTTCGTTAGAAGCTCCGTCGTCGATTGCCTTATTTAATTCTGCCTGAAGGCCGCTTGTCCGGTTGTGGGCCTCATCGTATTTGGCTTGGGCTGCATCGACGTCCGCTTGCATAGCGGGAAGGGGCTCCCTCCGTTTGGCGGCTTCCGCCACCACCATGTCGTAGATCTCTTGAAAAGCGGCAATGTCATCATCGATTTCCGCAATTTTCTCGGGACTTGCGGCGTTTTTTGCGGCCTCGAGGTTTTTGAGCGCTTCCTGCATGGCTGCATACGCTTTTTCTTTTGCGGCGGCCGCATCTTCCGTCTGCAAGGCAACTGCACCGGTGGGGGCGCTGGTTTCCGCCGCGATCGCCGTTGCAGGGGCGATTCCCGCGATAAGTGCCGCGGAAAGGGCGATGCCCAAGGTTGTTCGTCTTGCTCTTCTCGCGAGAATGTCGTTCATCTCGGCACCTCATTTCAAGGGTCGGCGGCTCAACTTGGTAGCACTAATGTAAGTATGCCAAGCGATTGGCCCGCCACTGGCTGGGTGTGCGCGTATGCTCCTCTGAAAACTGAATCCCGTTAGAAATGACGAGTTGTTTACGCTTCTTTTGGGGTGGCGGTACTATCATGGTTCGAATTGAATGTGGATGATGATAGGGAGCGCCTATACATGATTGAGTTGCTCAGGCGTTTTGGTGGTAAGTTTCGCCGATATATGGTGATCGGCCCTGCGTGCAAGTTGATCGAAGTGATCTTTGACCTGCTGACGCCGCTGGTGATTGCCCAGATGATCGATAAGGGCATTGGCTCGCACGACGTGGACGCCGTCGTCCACTACGGCATGGTGCTTGCCGCCATGGCCGTGATCGGCATCTCGTTTACGCTCGTCTGCCAAAAGATGGCGGCGCTCACCTCGCAGGGCATGGGCACCGACATTCGCGGTGCGCTCTATCAGCACATCAACAAGCTGAGCTATGCCGAACTCGACCGCTTTGGCACGCCGTCGCTCATCACGCGCATTACCAACGACGTCAACCAGGTGCAGCTCGCCGTGGCGCTGGGCGTGCGCATGCTCATCCGCTGGCCCTTCCTGGCGGTGGGCTCCATGGTCGCGGCCCTTGCCATCGACCTTAAGCTCGGCATCATCTTTTTGATTTGCACGCCCGTTATCGGCCTGGTGTTCTGGTTTGTCATGGCACGCTGCATTCCGTACTACAAGCAGCTGCAGGCAAAGCTCGACCGCATCGCGCTTATCTGCCGCGAGGACCTTTCGGGCGCTCGCGTTGTTCGCGCCTTTGTGCGTGAGGACCACGAGCGCGAGCGTTTTGCCCAAGCCGCCGATGACCAGGCCCATACCGCCATCGCGGTGGGCAAGCTCTCGTCGATCCTTAACCCCGTCACATTTTTGGTGATGAACCTGGGCGTGTGCGCCATCCTGTGGGTGGGCGGCATCCAGGTCAACGTGGGCGAGCTCACGCAGGGCCAGGTCATGGCGTTTGTGAACTACATGACGCAGACCCTGACCTCCATCGTGTACGTCGCCAACCTGGTTGTGGTCTTTACCAAGGCAAGCGCGAGCGCTTCGCGTATCAACGAGGTGCTCAATTGCGAGCCGAGCATCACCGACGAGGGCAACCAGCCGGTCGCGCTGCCCAAGCCGGGCGCGACGGGCAATGTCGCTCCCGTTCCTGCGCTGAGCTTGAGCCATGCGAGCTTCTCGTTTGGCGCCGGCGCTGCCAACGCCGTCAACGATGTGACGCTGGAGCTGCCGCTGGGCAAGACACTCGGCATCATCGGCGGCACGGGCAGCGGCAAGTCCACACTCGTCTCGCTTATCCCACGCCTGTACGATGCGGGCACCGGCAGCGTGAGCGTGATGGGCGCCGACGTGCGCGCATGGCCGCTCGACCAGCTGCGCCATGTGGTCGCAACCGTCCCGCAGCGCGCGTCGCTGGTGAGCGGCACCATCCGCAGTAACCTGACCTGGCGCGACGAGGCGGCAACCGACGAGGAGCTCTGGGCGGCGCTCGACATGGCGCAGGCGAGCGAGTTCGTGCGCAACAAGCCGCAGGGGCTCGATGCCCCGGTCGAGGCGGGCGGCAAGAACTTTAGCGGTGGCCAGCGCCAGCGCCTGACCATCGCACGTGCCCTGGTGGGCTCTCCACAGGTCCTAATCATGGATGACTCCGCCTCGGCGCTCGACTTTAAGACCGACGCGGCGCTTCGCCATGCCATCCGCGAGCGCAGCGTGCGCGGTGCCGCCGAGGGCGGGCTGCCGCTGACGACCGTCATCGTGAGCCAGCGCGTCTCGACCGTGCGCGATGCCGACATGATCTGCGTGCTCGACCACGGTTCGGTCGCGGGCCTGGGCACGCACGATGAGCTGTACGCGACCTGCCGGCTCTATCGCGAGATTTGCCAGTCGCAGCTTCGTCGTGAGGAGCTCGAGGGTCAGCAGGGGAGCGCGACGTCCACGTCCACCCCAGGCGCCGCGTGCGCCCTGGCATCCACTTGCGCAAAGGAGGGCTGCTAAATGAACCCGTACACTTCTTCCGGCTCGGTCGCCACGATGACCGCCAACGTGTCTGGCAACGATAGCCTCAACGACCTGGGGGACGGCCCGCGCCAGCCCGGCGACCCCGAGCGCTATCCCGTGGGCGCGGTGACCCGCCGCCTGATGGGCTACGTCCGTCCGCACCGTATTTCGTTTGCGGCGTCGTTTGTGAGTGCCGCCGTCTCGGTGATTCTGCAGCTCTACACACCTATTCTCATCGGCGAGGGCATCGACCTGATCGTTGCCGTCGGGCAGGTGGACTTCGACGCGCTGCTGCCGCTTGTCACCAAACTCGCGCTCGTCGTGGTGGGAGCCGCGGCCTTCCAGTGGCTGCAGGGCTACTGCGTCAACCGCCTGTCCTACGAAACGGTGCGCGACATGCGCGTGGAGGCGAGCGACAAGCTCAGCCGCATGCCGCTCAGCTTTATCGACAGCCATGCCCACGGCGACCTTATGAGCCGCGTGGTCAACGACGTCGACCAGGTGGGCGACGGTCTGCTGCAGGGCTTTACCCAGCTTTTCACCGGCGTTATCACCATCGTTGGCACGCTTGCGTTTATGCTCTCCATTAACCTGACCATGACGCTCGTAGTGGTGCTCGTCACGCCGCTCTCCATCTTTGCGGCTAGCGCCATCGCCAAGCTCTCCAACAAAAGCTTTACGGCACAGCAGCGTATTCAAGGGCAGCTCGGTGGTCATATCGAGGAGTACGTAGGCGAGCAAAAGCTTGTCGACGCCTTTGCCTACGGTCCCAACGCCCAGCAGCGCTTCGATGCCCTCAATGCCGAGCTTTACACCGCGGGCGAGCGCGCACAGTTTATGGGTTCGCTCTCCAACCCCGGCACGCGCTTTATCAATAACATCATCTATGCCGTGGTCGCTGTGATCGGCTGCGTGGGCGTGATCACGGGCGTGCCCGCGGCGCTTACGGTGGGCGGCGTGCAGATCTTCCTGTCCTATGCCAACCAGTACACCAAGCCGTTCAACGAGGTCACCAACGTCATTACGCAGATCCAGACGGCGTATGCCTCGGCGCGCCGCATGTTTGCGCTGCTCGATGCCCGCGAGCAGGAGCCCGATGCGGCGGATGCCGTGGAACTTGCTGCCCCGCAGGGCGAGGTCGCCTTTGAGCATGTGGACTTTAGCTACGTGTCCGACCGCAAGCTGCTGCAGGACATCTGCATCGAGGCCAAGCCCGGCATGCGCTTTGCCCTTGTTGGCCCCACGGGCTGCGGAAAGACGACGCTCATCAACCTGCTGCTGCGCTTTTACGATATCGATGCCGGCCACATCACGGTTGATGGCAGGTCTTCGCGTGACTACACGCGCGCAAGCCTGCGCCATGCCTTTGGCATGGTGTTGCAGGACACGTGGCTGTTCGAGGGCACGGTGGCGGAAAACATCGCCTACGGCTGTCCCGACGCCACGCGCGAGCAGGTTATCGAAGCTGCCAAGCGCGCGCATGCGCACAAGTTTATCGTGCAGCTGCCAGGCGGCTACGATACGGTCATCGGCGAGGACGGCGGCACGTTTAGCCAGGGTCAAAAACAGCTGCTGTGCATTGCGCGCGTTATGCTCACCGATCCGGCGATTCTGCTGCTGGACGAGGCAACGTCGAGCATCGATACGCGTACCGAGCTGCAGGTGCAGGCGGCATTCGACGAGCTCATGGCCGGCCGTACGAGCTTTGTCGTGGCGCATCGCCTGAGCACGATTCGCAACGCCGACTGCATTCTGGTCATGCGCGACGGCCAGATTATCGAGCGCGGCACGCACGACGAGCTGCTAGCGGCAGGCGGCTTCTACGCCGAACTCTACCGCAGCCAGTTTGCCCAGTAAGCAAGCCCGTGGGGCAAATTAATCAGGTTTGTTTGTCCCATAGAGCGATCTTGTTATATAGCGTTCTACCAGCGCGTGAAACATTTTGACGATACTCCGTGACACAATTTGACGGCGTTTTGTGAAACAGTTTTTCGGACATTCGTGAAACGTTCTGCGGCGGTTTCAATCCGAAGTACATACTGTTCGAAATCTGTCCAAAGATGTCGTCTGCGTCGTCAATCGACAGACGGTGGTTTACATCCGTCACGTTAGTACTAAGATATTCATCTAATAAATTGCATTAGTGGCTTTAGTTTTGGGGGAAACGAGGCAACGTGACTATGACGTGCTCTTTGGTGGTTAACAGCAAGAGCGGTAATACCAGGATGGTTTCGGGTGCGATCAAGCGCGCTCTACAGGCTGCGGGCGTTGAGTTTGTCCACGCCGCGGCGTTGAGCGACGATGCGGATGCAGATCAGGTTGCGCTCGAGGCGCAGGGCGCCTGCGCGGCCGACACGGTGCTCGTCGGTTTTTGGTGTGACAAGGGCGCGTGCACGCCTTCGGTCGCGGCGTTGCTCTCCGCCTTGCACGGTAAGCGCGTCTTCCTGTTTGGCACCTGCGGTTTTGGCGCCGACCAGAGCTACTATCAGCAGATTATCGACCGCGTAACTTCCAATTTGGCTGGGGATGCCGAGCTTGCGGGCTGGGCGATGTGCCAGGGCAAGATGGGCCCCGCGGTCAAGCAGCGCTACGAGGCCATGCTCGAGCAAGATCCCGATAACGCCCGATTTAAGATGCTGCTCGACAACTGGGTTGCCGCGAAGGACCATCCCACCAAGGAAGATATGGATAACATGGCTGCAGCCGCAAAAAAGGCCGTTTTGGGCGAATAACTTCGCCGCTTGCGGTGCCGCGCGTTCAATCGTACAAACGTGAAAGCCTCGAGATTCTCGGGGCTTTTTTCTTAACACGGGGTTGTGGAAGCTGTGTCCCGGAATTTGTCTTTGGAATGGGATGCAGTTTCCGGTTGAGGGGCTCTGCGGAAAATGCATCCCAGTATTCGGCTGAGAAACGGGATGTGCTTTCCGGTTGAGGGTCTTGGCGGAAAGTGCGACCCGGAATTTGTGATCGGAGTGGGATGTGGTTTCCCAACGGGGCCACAAGCGGAAGCCGCATCCCACTCCGGACGTGAATTCTGGGACACGGTTCTCAGAGGATTATGGGCTGCGAACTACATGGGGCTGTCATAAAACTCCGGCAAAGAGGGGTCGGAAATAAATGACACTTCCAGTAGTTTGTTTTAATGTGGGGGGGGGGTACCATTATTTTAGTTTCGCAAAAAATCGAACCTTCTATGAGGAAGTTGCGTAGGGGGTTAGTCGTAAGTATTGGATAAAGCAGGCCAATTTTGGTAGAGATGACCACTTACGCCAAAATAGGTAGCATTTGGCGACATAACATTGAAAAATGTGTAGCACATCGCTATGTTTTTATTACGAAAAGATTCCAAATTGGCTTATTTCGGACTCACTTTTCAAGCGCCTTGCGGTTCCTGTTGAAACTTGCTGACCTTTGGATGGGTCGAATAAGGCCTCAAGGGGGATGAATTATCACTTTGACGGCGCGTAGACTCAAACGATTTATTGCACTTTTGAGTAGCTTGGCGTTCGCGCTTGTCATAGCCCTTGCCGTTGTTTCTTTTGTTCCTCGTGCATTTGGATACATGCCCTTTGCTGTGCTCTCGGGCTCTATGGAACCCGAGCTTCCCGTTGGCTCCATGGTGTTTGTTCGCCAGGTTGAGCCAGCGGATATTGCCGTGGGTGACAATGCAACCTTTTACCGATCGGATGGCGCCGTGGTGACGCACCAGGTGTACGAGATCGACCCTGCCGCGCAGATGATCGGCACGCAGGGCATTGCAAACAAAAATGCAGATGGAAGCATCATGCACGATGCCGAGCAGACGCCATTTTCGCGCGTGATCGGCACTGTTTCTTTTTGTGTCCCTTACCTGGGCTTCGTCAACGCTTATTGCACGACGATGCCCGGTTTGCTTGTTGTGGTGGCCGTTCTGGCGCTGCTGATCACGGCGTCGATAGTGCTCGATCGGATGGTTCCCGACGAGCCTGCGGGCAAGCATGCCCGCGTGCATGCGAGGGAGCGGCGTTCATAGCGGCAGGGAAAAGCGTCGGCGGCGGTAGGGGCCGTTGCCGGGGAAAACGATTCTCGAAAGGAAGAGAACGATGGAAAACAAGAAGAAAAAGCGCTACGGCATCATTGCCGCCCTGCTGCTGTTGGTACTGGCTGCCGGTGTGGGTACCTATGCATGGCTGACGGCGCAGGAGCACATTGACAACGTGTTCACGGTGGGTAGCTTTGGCCACCCGGAAAACAAGCCTGATCCGACCGATCCCGAGAAACCGGACCCCGATAATCCGAACACTGAAAAGGCCTACCTGTTCGAGACCCAGTGGGTTGCCAACTCCAAGATGGTTCCTGGCGCCACTGTGGCCAAGAACCCCAATGTCGGCATCAAGGCTGGCTCTGATGATGCATACGTATTCATTTACGTAAAGAATGCCATCGTCAAGCCTGGCACCAGCCTTGAAAAGACCCCGTACTTTACGCTCAAAAATACGAATTGGAAGCCCGTTGAGGGTCAAGTCAAGACCAACCAATCTGACAACTCTGGCAACCAGTACGTGAGCGGTCTGTTTATGTACTCCAAGAACTCTGCCGCAGAGAACCTGCCTGCAAAGCTCGAAGCCAACAAAGCAGCGCAGGACGTTTATACCGATGAGCTTTTCACTGCCGTGACGATTCCCTCTGCCATGAACAACACCGATGTTGTCGAGACTACTACTGACCCGAAACAGGCTCCCACGATGACGGTCTCTGCCTACATCTTTGGCGCGGGCCAGAATGGCACCGAGCAGGGTGAAAATGCTGACGCGCAGAATGCCCTTAAGCAGGCCAAGGAATGGGCTAAGACTCAGGCTTAATCCCCCTCCACCGAGATCCCGGCCCGCTCCCCATCCCCATTTTCGGGCCGGGATCTCGATCCCCTTTTTATCGACGACTGGCGAACGTAATGCTCAACAATCTTTCCGACAATCAGAAACGCACCTTGGCGCTTGCCGCGATGGCGCTGTTGGCCCTGGCGTGCCTGTGCGGCACGCTGGCTTTTACCGTTGATATGGTTCCGGCGAACAACGTCCTATCGTTTGGCAGCGTGAAGGTACGAGTCTGCGAATACACCCTCAACGTGCAGGGCGAGGAGATTCCGTTTGATCCCAACGAGCACGGTGACTATCCCGACACCAAGGCCGGGGGTTCTGACATCAGCCGCATTGTGCGCGTGGAGAACGTCGGCGCGCAGCCTGAGTACGTTCGCGCGCGTCTGCGCATGACGTCGGTGGCGCCCGACGGTTCGAGCGCGGATGCTTCGGGCAGCGTTGCGTTTCATGTGAACGCGGGCGAGGGGTCCCCGTGGATCGATGGCGGCGATGGGTGGTACTACTACCGCGGATTGGCCGGGCGTGGCGGCACGCTCGACCCCGGTGCCATGACGGAAAGCCTCATGGACTCGCTGCGCTTTGTGGGCGACTACCACGATGCCGCGCGCGGCGGCTCATTCAGGCTCGATATCGATGTTCAGGCCGTGCAGGCCAAAAACCAGCAGGCAAGCGATACCGTCCTCGACGTGCTTGACGTCGCGGGCTGGCCGGAGGTGAACTAGCCTATGAAGATCAAGAACATGAACCGGGGCGTGCTTAGCAGGCTAGTTGCCGTCGCGGCGATTGCCCTTTGCTGCGTTATGGCGCTGCCAACGGTGGTGCATGCCGAGGACGTGCCCGAGAACACAAACGAATACCACATCAAAAACGCGAACGACTTTTTGGTGTACGTGGCGCTTTCGCGTGAGCGCGATACGTCCGGCTGGCGCGTTTATCTCGATAACGATATCGTGCTTAATGATGACGACATGAAGACCATTGTCTCGCACACTGTTAAGCATCTGTCGTTTGGCAACAAGGAGCATCCGTTTAAGGGCGTGTTCGATGGTCAAAACCACACCGTTGAGGGCCTGAGCTACAATAAAGACGCTTTTGACCCCGAGCGCGATACGGGATTTTTTGCCGAGACCAACGGTGCCACCATCAAAAACTTCCTGGTCAAGGACGCCAACGTGTGGGCGGACTTCCGCGGTGGCATTATCGTGGGCAAGGCCGTCAAAACGCGCTTCGAAAACGTTATGGTCATGGAGAGCACGCTGCACGTGACCTGCGCCAACAATGCTCTCAACCTCATTACCAACGCAGGCTTTGAGGGCGGTCTCATCGCCGGCGAGCTCGACGGCTGCACCCTCTACAACTGCGAGGTCCGTGGCGGCCGTGCCGTCAACAATACGACCTCGGGCGTGCAGGCGCTCGGCGGTGAGGGTCTGTATATGGCGGCGTTTGCCGGCTATGTTAAGAACTCGACTATCGAGTACTGCCGCGTGACGCCGACGCGTAAGGACGACGGCTCGATTGCCGAGAAGGGCATGACCGACGTCACCAATAAGTACGACGTGGCCATTGGCGCCCTGGGCGGCAACAACGTGTATGCCTCGGGTTTTGTGGGCTGTATGGCGGGTGACGCCAAGATTATCGACTGCTTCTCGACGGCGCAGTGCTACAGCTATGCCGCGTCGTACGTGGGCGTCGTCGCCGTGACGCGCGCGTGGACGGGTGGCTTGGCGGGTCGTATTCTAACCGAAAAGGGCAACGAGCTCGTCCGAAGCCATTTTGCGGGTGACTTGAGCTCGCGTCAGTATAATCCCATCGCCGTGATCCCCATCATTCAAAACGATGTGAACCTGGGCGGTCTTGCTGCGCGCGCCAACAAGGGTGACGCCACGGTTACCGAATGCTACTTTAAGCCGAGCGTGAGCCTAAACGGCAGCAGCCAGGGCAACCCTGCCAAAAAGAAAATCCCCTCGTTTGGCGGCGACGGCATCATCAAGGGCGATGGCTATGGTCCGTGGGATGACGAACGCTACACCACGCGCGAGCTGTGGGAAGAGCACGACTACGACTTCTGTGCCGGCACCATGCGCTCGACCGCTAACGACAAGGCCCTGGGTGCCCCGCACCCCAATGAGTGGGCGATGGATTACAAGCTGAAAATTCCCGTGCATGGCCAAAGCGTTAAGGCGACGATCGATTTTCCCGGTGCGGGCACCGCGACAATCGAGAAGACCAAACTTGGCAAAGACCAGGCGACCTCGGATCCGTACGCCTTTGCCGTGAGCGCCGTGCTGGCGGGAACGGCCCAAGGCCTGGCCCAGGGCGATACATCGGTAACGTTTAAGCAGGATACCTCCGCAAAGCCTGAAGGCCTGACCGAGGCAAACGAGGGATACCGCTTTATGGGCTGGTTCCGCGAGCCCGATGTGCGTGTGAATCGAATTGAACAAGACAACAGCTGGTTTGACGGCAAGACCGATGCTGCTGCTGTCGCTGCTGACAAGCGCGTCGAGGAGAACACGGACCACGATAAGGCTTCGACCTACACCGCCGACAACGGAAGCGGCGTCGATGAAAAATTCGGCTTCAAGGGTAACGACCTCTTTATCGCTTCATACGAGGCGCAGGTGCTGTTCTATAACGTTAAGGGCAAGACGCTTGATTGGAAAACCGGTGCCGCGCACGACAAGTCCACTGATTGGTATCGCTACGGCGTGGGTTTGACGCCCGCGGCTCCCGAAGACCGCGAGGGGCTTTCCGACAGCGCAACGTTTATCGGCTGGACCTCGCAGCCTAGCAACGAGGCCGGGAAGAACGGTGCCTATGCCGCCATCACCTCTACTCAGCTGGCTGATCTGAAAAACAAGGGAGCATTCTATCCTGCGGGTAGCGAGATC
>CAUDYH010000015.1 GCA_958453575.1 uncultured Collinsella sp. | reverse complement strand
GGCTCGGCGGCCCCGTTCTCCGCGGCGGGGTTTGTCTAAGGATCTTGCTGAAGCTCTGCCTTTGGCTCAAATGGAAACGGGGGACGCATCTGCATCCCCCGTTTTTGTTGCGGTTAGTCCAAGTCAATAAACTTGGTGCTTAGGATCTTGCCGTCTTTGACGAGCATTCTGGCCATGGTGGGGCCTCGGGTGCCTCTGGGGTAGCTGGCGCTGCCCGGGTTAAGGACTAAGCAGCGGCCCACTTGGGCTTCTTTGGTTACGTGGGTGTGACCGTTGATGGCTACGTCTACGGATCCCACCGGAAGGTCTTCGCGGTAGTGGGCTACGGCGAATTTGAGGCCTTCGTAGGTAAAGAGCGCAAGACGGTCTACATCGGGGCCGTAGTCGCGGTAGTAATCGTTGTTGCCCAATACGGCCCGCACGGGGGCGATGGTGCATAGGTGCTCGTAGTCCATCTCTGACGTAAGGTCGCCGGCGTGGATGATCAGGTCTGCGCCCTCAAGCTCATCCAAGAGCGCAGGCGATAAATAGCCGTGGGTGTCCGAGATGATGTCGATACGCTTGGCGCTTGCGCTGTTCATGGGATCCCTTCCGCAAAAAACGATTCGGCAGATACATACAAAAAAGGCCCCACGGCCCCGCAGACGATGGGTCTACAGGGCTGCGGGGCCAGTGTGCTAGAGACTCAGAGCCTTCTTGAGCGGCACGACGCGGCGGCGAGAAACCGGCACGCGTTCGTCGACGCCCGTAATGCCCAGCTGAATGGCGCCCGAGGGCACCGTCTCAACGTCCGTGACGCACGCTAGGTTGACGATATAGCGGCGGTGAACACGGAAGAAGCCAAAGTCGCAGAGCTTGGCCTCAAACTGCGCCAGCGAGGTCGTCGACAAAAAGCGATCATCGACGGTATAGATGCAGGAGTAATCGTCCTTGGCCATGATAAAGCGAATGTCGTCCACGGGAATGAGCACCTTGCGGCCGCCCTTTTCCACCGGGATACGCTCGATGGTCACCTTGCTGTCCGTAACCGGCTTGGCGCGTTGCATGACTTTCTCGATCGCGCGATCCAAGCGAGCTTCCTCGACCGGCTTCATCAGATAATCGACGGCATCCACGTCGAATGCCTCGACCGCATGGTCGCTATACGCAGTCACAAATACGATCGCCGGCGGATTTTTGAGCTTATGCAGCGCCTCGGCAAGTTGCAGGCCCGAGGCACCGGGCATCGAGATATCGAGAAACACAACATCCACGCGACTTTCCATAAGCATCTCGATGGCGGAGCGGACGCTCGACGCCTCCGTGATCGTGCCGATCTTGCCCGTTTGCTCGAGCAGGAAGCGAAGCTCCGAGCGAGCCGGCGCCTCATCATCCACAATCATCGCACGCAGCATAGGGATAAAACCTTTCGTCAACTAACTACGCCGGGCGTCCGTCGCATGACGTTGAGCCCGTAGCTTTTTATTTTACTCTTGAATGTCAAAGATGCTCTCTGACAAATCAAGATGCAGGAGCACCTTCGTGCCCTTGCCCGGCGCCGATTCGACACGCGTATAGGAGTGCGGCCCAAAAAAGCGATGGATGCGCTCCGAAATATTGTGCATGGCCACACCGGCGCCGCCACCCTGAGGAGAGCTGGCGTCGGGACGGGCAGAGCGCTCGTCAAACAGTCTGGCGGCGGTACCCTCATCCATGCCCACGCCATTATCGGCCACGGCAATCAAGATTGCATCCTCGCCGTCTTGGTGAACGGTCACGTCGATCCTCAGGGCGTCGTCATCGCCCATACCATGACGCACGGCGTTCTCGACAATCGGCTGGATCACGAACGCCGGCACCAGCGTATCTTCCACGTCCTCGGACACATCGAACGTCGCAAGCACGCGGTCCTCGCCAAAGCGGGCCTTCTCAAAGGTAAGGTAGCGCTTGGTCTGTGCGACCTCGCGCGAGACCGGAATAAGCGATCCCGAGTTGTCGAGCGTGGCGCGATAGAACGATGAGAACTCACGAAGCAGTTCGCGGGCCCGCAGCGGGTCGGTGCGCGTAAACGATGCAATGGTGTTCAGCGTGTTGAACAGGAAGTGCGGGTTAATCTGCGCCTGCAGCGCACGCACCTCGGCGCGCGCTGTGAGTTCCTTTTGCACCTCGAGCTCGTGGATGGCGAGCTGCGTGGACAAGATCTCGGCAAAGCCCGAGGCAAGCGCGTACTGGGTACGGTCGACGGCGCGCGGGGTCTTGTAGTAGAACTTGAGCGTGCCGACGGTACGATCGCCCACCTTGATGGGGGCGATAATGCCGGCGGGGACTTGGTTGTGCGAGCCGTCCGAGCCCACGACATCCACCATACGGTTGAACGATTGCACGATGCCATGTTCGATAACGTAGCGTGTGGCAAGCGTGTGGATGGGAGTATCGGGCAGCAGTTTTTCCTCAAACTCGCCCGCGCAGGCAAGCACGTTGTCCTCGTCGGTGATGGCCACCGTCATGGCGCGCGTCTCGGGCAAAATGCGCCGGCACACCAAACGCGCCGACTCCTGCGTCAGACCGCCCTTAATGTCCTCGAGCATGGCCGAGGCCACCGAGAGCGTCTCCTCGGTGTACTGGGAGCGCACCGAATCGGGATTGAGCGTCAAAAAGATAAAGATGCACAGAAAGATGCACAGCAGCGCGCAGGCAATCACCGTGGCGATCGGCTCGATACCGGTCACCAAGGCAAAAATAAAGTACACCAGCACGCAAATGGCGCATGCAACGGCAATGATGCGAAAGATTGATATTGAACTATCGCGCTGGGCGCGGCGGTCGATCATTCGGCCCCCTCCAGGATACTGATCAGTTGTGCGTCACGCCAAAGCCCGTCCATGATCTTGGGCCAAAAGCTCTGGAAACGCAGGTAGCTTGCAGCGTTTTGGCGCGCATAGGCCTTTGCCTCGCCGATACCATGGCGCCAAATGCGCAGGTAGCCCTCATGCTCGCGGGTAAACACGCTGCGGACCATAGCGGTCTTGCGCACGCGGTCGTCGAGCTCGCGCGAAATCCACGGGCCCGGGTAGGGCATGAGCGATGCCGCCGTAACGGGGATGAGCTCCTTTTGATGCGCGGCGAACGTCAACTTGGCCCGTTCGTAGTACCAACGGTATACATCCTGCATAAAGCGCGGTGAGCGCTTTTCGGACTCCGGAGGCAGATGGCGCACGGTCCACTCGTTATCAAACCACACGTCGTAGCCAAACATACGCATGTTAAAGAGGTAATCCAAGTCCTCGCCGCGGGTGATAAACGGGTCAAAGGCCACACGCGTAAAGGCGCGGGCGTGCAGGGCCATCAGGCCGCCGCACACGTAGTTGGAGCGCGAGATGCGGGTGCCCGAGAGCGCCTTTTTCATCCAACGGTTGAACTCGATGCGCTTGGTCCACCAACGATGGCAGATGCCCGCCTTGTCCGTGGGAGCCAGCGGCGAGCCGTCGCGATCGTAGAAATAGCCGCTCTTGACCAAGATCGGCAAGCCCTGACGCGTCTGCTGCCCCAACGCATAGGTCGCGCGCTTCATAAAGTCGGCGTCGATGACAGTCTCATCGTCATCCAAAAAGATAACCGCGTCATGCCCCAGCACAGCGGCACAGGCTAGCCCCATGTTGCGGATGGCACCGTAGCCTCGCAGGCTCACGCACTCGCCCGAACCCTTGGGCGCGATCTGAGCAACCCGGTCTGCGATGCGCGAGGCCTGGGTGTTGGTGACAACGGTGACCTTGAGCGTGGGATGCGCATTAACGATTTCGTGCACGCGATGGGATACGTCGGGCGTGACAGAAACCGGACAGACCACCAAGAGAATGATGCGCGGAATGTCGCGCACCTGTTCGAGTGAAGTCAGGCAGCGATCGAGTTCCGGGTTGGCGGCGTTGAGCGACGTCGAGTGATCGTAGGTGCCGGGAGCGTTTGCTTGGGTATCATCGCCCGCCCAATATGTTGGGATCACAACCGTGGCGTTCATACCTTTACCCTCCTTGCAACACAAAAACGGGGCGCCGCCAAACACAGGCGACGCCCCGCGACCTAGCTGATTCCATCATACCCACTTGGGCTAAACATTGCTCGGAAGTCAGAATGATTTATGCGGCTACTTCCAAAAGAGTACTGTAGATAGGCACAATTGCTGTACTGAGCCCGGTTGCCTTACGCTGCCGCCTGAGTCATGCGGGACAGGCGGACCAGCAGCATAAAGCCAACAACCAGCAGCACGCCAATGGAAAGGACGCCCAGCGACGGGTTGCCGGTCAGCGAGGTGACGACCGACACTAGAAAGGTGCCCATGACGCTTGCATAACGACCAAAGATGTCAAAGAAGCCGTAGTACTCGTTGGATTTTTCTTTAGGGATAATGCGGCCAAAGTAGCTACGGCTGAGCGCTTGCACGCCGCCCTGGAACAGGCCGACCATAATGGCAAGCACCCAGAACTCAAAGGCGGTCTTTAGGAAGAACGCGGCGAACAGCACAATGCCCATGTAGGCGGCGACCGCCACCAGAATCATGTTGAGCGTGCCCACGCGTCCGGCGAGCTTGCCGTAGATGATGGCGGACGGAAAGGCCACAAACTGCGTGACGAGCAGCGCCAGCACCAGCTGGGTCGAATCGATACCCAGAGCCGAGCCGTAGCTGGTTGCCATGGAAATGACCGTGTGCACACCGTCGATGTAGAAGAAGAACGCGATCATGTAGACCAGCACGGTCTTGTTGTGGGCGATCTCGCGCATGGTGTGTCCGACCTCGGAGAACACACCGCCCACGATGTGGCCGATGGTGTCCTGGGGACCGCGCTCGCGACCGTACTTTTGCTTATAGGTGCGAATGAGCGGCAGGGTAAAGATGAGCCACCAGGCACCGGTGATGATAAACGACAGACGCGTTGCCAGCATGGTGGGGACGCCGAGAGCGGGGCCACCCATGATAAGCGCCAGGCAGATGATGAACGGCACGGTGGAACCGATGTAGCCCCAGGCATAGCCCGAACTGGACACGGCGTCCATGCGCTCGTCGGTGGTAATGTCGGGCAGCATGGCGTCGTAGAACGTCATGGACGAGTTGAGGCCGATGGTGCACAGCACGTAGACGGTCAAAAACGCCATCGCGGACATGGGGATGGCCTGCGCAAAGCAAAGCACGAGGCCCGTAAGGAAAAAGCCCATGAAGAACTTGATCTTGTTGCCGGCGTAGTCGGCAAGTGCACCCAGAACGGGCATGAGCATGGCAATGACCAACGAGGCGATCGTCTGCGCGTTGCCCCAGGCGACCACGAGGTCGGCCGAAGAAGCGCCGGTATTGATGGCATTGAAGTAGATGGGCACCACCGAGGTATTGAGCAGTACGAGGGCCGAGTTGCCCACATCGTACATAACCCAGTTACGCTCGAGCTTGGTGTATTTCATGGACAGGGCCCCTTCGTATTCGCCCGATATGCAGTTAGTTCATCGTACCCCAATTGTCCAGAGGCGCCGGTAAGGATTCGGCAAAGGAGCACGCACGATCCCTACTCCTCGCGGTCGAACTCTTCGTCGGCACCGAGCACGCGACCGCTGTAATTGACGTGGTTGGTCACGGCTTCCATATCGCCGGTCTCGATAAAGCGGGCAACCGTGCACTCGTAATCGAGCAGCGCGCGGTCAAAGACCTCGGGGAAGCTCTCGGTCGAGACTTCATCGGTAAAGGGGTTCTTCCATGCCAAGTGGCCCAGGTTGCCGGTACGCTCGGGCAGTTCGGTCGTCACGCGGTGCGCAAGGCCGTCGAGCAGCGAATAATCGTGCACCAAGCCCTCGAGCAGGGCAATCGCGCGCGTCTTGGCCGAACCGGCCGGCTCGATAGTGCGGTAGAGCATCTGCATGTCCGAAACGGCGCCGGCGTACTCCCCCGCCGGGATGTCGATACCGTACACGCGCCCGGCGACGTAGCTCATCAGCACGCCGGCAACGCGATTGATGCGGTCGGTGGTAACGATCTCGCCCGCCGGCGGATAATCCTCGACCGTGGCCCCATCGCGCTTGAGCTGCAGCATCAGCACGTCCAGGTCGCTTTCGAGCACGGCGTGAACTTGGCTGCCCGAAGCCTCGAGCTCGGGATCGGAATCCACAATGCCAAACTGCTGCTCGTAGACAAAGGGGTGGGCATTGCGGTCGAGCACATAGTGCGACAGCAGGCCCAGCGCAAAGGCGCGACCCAGATTGGCGTCGCGCGGCTGCAGGTGCGACACGCCGTCGCGCAGGCACGAGAACTGGCGCGACATGCGCGAGCGGTGCATGACCTGAGCAAGCGACGTACAGTCGGAAATGCGCGGCGTGAGTATGTGGAAGAAAAACGGGTCGGGACCTTGGTTTCCCAGGATAAAGGCGATGCGCTCCTCGTCGGACGTGATAACGCCCTGCGGAAGACGGTCGATGCTTTCCTCGCCAAACAGATGATGCGTAATGAGCGCGGGCATATTGTTCCTTTCGATTTCATTCGATGCAATCCATTATGCCCACCGCACAGTCATGCCAAACCTGCAACGGCAAACGATGGCGCACCGACCCTTACGCTAGCCCCAGGTGCGCTTTAACCTCGGCAGCGCGACGGCGTGAAACGGGCACCGTCGAGCTCACACGGTCGAGCCTGAGCTCCATCAGGCCCGTGGAGCCGATCTCGACATTATGCACGTCTTCCAAATTAACCAGATAGCTGCGATGGACGCGGATAAAGCCCTCGGAGGCCAGGCGCCGCTCGAGCGAGGAAATCGACTCATTGATCAGGTATGTCCCCTCGGCGCAGACGGCGTTGCAAAAATCGGCGCGCGCCTCAAAGTAACAGACATCCGCCACGGGAATGAACACCCTTTTGCCCCCGCGATCCACCGTCAGGCGCAAAGGCTGGCGCGGAGCATGGACGACACGGCGAGCACCCAGGGCAGTCTCGATCTTGTCGAGTGCCTTTGACAGGCGGGCATCCTCCACCGGTTTGACGACGTAATCGACCGCATCGAGGTTATAGGCATCGGCCGCATACTCGGCAAATGCCGTCACAAACACCACGACCGGCGGCGTCTTTAGGTTCTGCAGCGTCTCGGCAAGCTCAATTCCCGAGCGACCGGGCATGGTAATGTCTAAAAACAGCACGTCGGGCTTGTTCGACAGAATCAACTCCACAGCTTCGGCGACATTGCCCGCCTCGGCAATCTGACCCACACGCGCATCCTGTTCCAACAGATAGCGTAGCTCAGCCCTAATGGGAGGCTCGTCATCAACCACCAGGATGTTCCAGCCTTCGGACATATGCGCTTCCCCTCTTTTTTTCTCAATCCAACCGCATGCTACACCGTTAGCGGCGCCGGCTCATGCGGATCGCCGTTCAACTCAACGATGACCTGCGTTCCCACGCCCTCCTGGGACTTCACGCGCATGCCAGAATCTTCTCCGTAAAAGAAATGGATGCGCTGAAGCACGTTGAAGAGCGCCAGGCCGCAACCTCGCTTGACGGAGCCGTCGGCGGTAATGCTCTCGGGCTCCTCTCGGCGATGCTGCTCAAACAGATGCGCGCAGACTTCTTCGCTCATACCGATGCCGTCATCTTCGACGATGATCTCCAAGCCGTCATCGGTCTCAAAAGCCCTAACACGAATAGAAAGCGGCTCGATCTCGCGCTGTGCGTGCTTGATACAGTTTTCGAGCAACGGCTGCAAGATAAACGGCGGTACCAGGCTGTCGCGCACCTCAAAGTCGATGTCGACCGAAACGCGCAGACGGCCGTCGCCATACCGGGCCTGCATAAGATTGATATAACGAGTGCCCTGTTCCACCTCGTGCTCGAGCGTGGTGAGGGTATCGGAGTCAGAAAGCGTCTGACGATAGTAGTTGGAAAAGTCGATCAGCAACGATCGCGCCTTGTCGGGCTCGGTTCGAACGAGCGACACGATCGTGCTAATGGTATTGAATAAAAAATGCGGATCGACCTGCGACTGCAGGGCGCGAAGCTCAACGCGGGCCGTAAGCTCGTCCTGGCGCTCGAGCTCAAAGCTGGCGAGCTGCGTGGAAATGAGATCGGCAAAGCCCGAGGCCAACGCCGTCTGGCGCATATCGATGCTGCTCAGGCGGGGATAGTACAGCTCGAGCGTACCCACGCAATGCCCGCGTACGGTAAGCGGCGCAACAATGCCGGCACGCAAACGGGGAAAACAGCCGCCCGTCTCATAGGAGGCGTCACGCGAAAATACACTCTGTTCGCCGGACTCGATCACGTTGAGCGTGGTCTTGAGCACGACCGGGGTGCCGGCAGGGCATTTTGCCGAGTCCTCACCCCAGCTTGCCAGCACCTGCTTGCCGTCGGTAAAGCAGATGGCAGAGGCAATGGTCTCGGACAGGATGATCTTGGAGGCGCCCAAGGCCGCTTCGGGCGTAAGGCCGCGCGACGTGTAGGCGAATATTTTTGATGCGATGGCGAGCGTACGGTCGGTTGCGCTCGATGTGAGGTCGTCGGGGACCACAAAGACATACGAGAAAAAGAAGCACAGCATGACCAGGCCGGCAATAACGACAACGCCCGGAACGGGGTTGGGATTATCGGTTAAATCCCAGATAAGCAGCAGGATAAGGGCCGGTACGACAAAACCGAGCAAGATGGCCTGGACCACATGCTGGGCCGTACGAAAGACCTTGGTAGAGTTGTAGCTCTTGCCCAGAATCAGCCTGTTTAAATCCACCGTCATCCCCTTCTTACTGACGCACCCCATAGCAATGGAGAGGGCCGCAAGCGACCCTCTCCATTGCATTATGCAATCAAAAACTGTGTTTTACATCCAGCCATCGACAAACGGTATCTTAGGCGCTGTATTTGTTGGCCTCGCCAAAGGTGCCAGCCTCGACGATCCAGCCGTCCTTCATGATGACGTCCATGTTGTCGGTGTTGAGCACGTGGATGTCGGCGGCGACGTCACCGTTGACGACCAGCAGGTCGGCGCACTTACCGACCTCGATAGAACCGGTCTCGTCCTCGATGTGGCACATCTTGGCACCGTTGAGGGTAGCGCAGGTGATGGTCTCGACCGGGGTGAAGCCGATCTTGTCGACGAACTCGTACATCTCCTCGATGGAGCAGGTGCCGTACGGGGTGACGAAGGAGAAGGAGTCGGAGCCGATCGTCATGACGACGCCGCGCTTCTTGGCCTCGCGCAGGCAGTCGTAGTTGCGCTGCAGCTCCTTCTCGACCAGGGTGCCCTCGTACTTGTCGTGCAGCTCGGGGACGTAGACGGGCGGATAGGTGGCGTACCAGGTGGGCAGGAAGGCGATCGTCGGCGTGAAGAAGGTGCCCTGCTCGGCCATGAGGTCCATGGTGCGCTCATCGATATCGAAGCCGTGAATCAGCTGCTCGCAGCCAAAGCGGACGGAATCGTAGGCAGCGGCGTGGTTGTTGTAGCAGTGGCTCCACACGGGGATGCCGACCAACTTGGCCTCTTCGATCACGGCCTGGATCTCCTCGGAGCAATAGTGCTGGTCGCGACCGGAGTCCCAGCGCCAGATGCCGCCACCGGTAGCCCAGATCTTGATGGCATCGGGGTTCTCGCGCAGGCGACGACGGACGGCCTTGCGCAGATCCCAAGGACCGTCGACCTGATCGCCCCAGGGGTGCGATTCCTTGTTGAGCTCCTGGCTGCAGTGGTGGGAGTCACCGTGACCGGCAACACGGCAGAAGCCCAGGCCGGTGGCCAGAACGCGCGGCCCCTTAAAGACGCCCTTGTCGATGCAGTCACGGATCTGGATACCAAAGCGGCCGATCTCGCAGACGGTGGTGAGGCCGTGGGTGAGGCAGTCGTAGGCCTGCTTGACGGCAACGGCCTGCTTCTCGAGGAGCGGCTGCATGACCCAATCGGTGTCATCGTCGGTCAGGTTGCCCGAGAAGTGCAGGTGGGTGTCGATCAGGCCGGGAAGGACGGTCTTGCCGGCGGCGTCGATAACCTCAACGCCCTCGGGAAGGTCCTGCATAGTGCCGGCGTACTCGATCTTGCCGTTGTCGTCGACGAGAACGAGGGAGTTCTCGACCGGCTCGGCACCGGTACCGTCGATGAGCTTGCCGCCAACGATTGCATACTTAGTGGACATGGTTCCTCCTTATGGATCCATATAGTGGGCGAGGCCGTGTTGGGTTAAGGCCTCACAAAACTACCCAAGTGGTGCCGGGTTCGGTGCGCGGAAGAGAGGATCCCGCGCACCCGATCCGCCCCGGCTAGGCGCTACTTTTTGCGGGAATTGGTAAAGGCCATAAGAGCCAGGCCAATGGCCAGCCAGCCGATCACGATGCTCCACTCCACCATGTTGAGGGAGGCGGGAGAGAACGGAATCACGAGCAGCCCGATGATGACGGCGCAGGCAGCGACAGCGAGGCAGATGCCAAACTTGCCGCCGGGCACCTCGTAGGGACGAGGCAGGTCGGGCTCGGTGAAGCGCATGCGCAGGCAGGCGAGGGCGACCATGCCGCAGGAGAAGATGAAGGCGAGGGCCGACACGTTGGTCAGAGGAATGAGCATGTTCTTGCCCAGGAACGGACCGATGACGGTGATGACGCCCAGGACGACGCAGGCGAGCTTGGGAGCGCCGGACTTGGGATCGACCTCGGCGAACTTCTCGGGCAGCTGGCCCTTGCGGCCCATGGCGAGCATGATGCGGCTCGTGGCGCCGTAGAAGGAGTTCATCGGGCCCATGGGTCCAAGCGTGGCGATGACGAGCATGGCCAGGTACAGGAGCATGTTGATGCCCTTGAGGCAGGCAAGCGCGGGAACCGGGCTCTTAACAAACTCATGCCAGTCGAGGATGGTGCCGAACGAGTAGATGCAGACCATGTAGAAGCCGCCTGCGGCCAGCAGGGCTAGGGAGATGATCTTGCCGAACTTGTTCCAGTTGAGGCCCTCGGCTGCTTCCTCAGCCTGCTGAGGAATGGTGTCGAAACCGGCGTAGAAGAACGGGGTCAGAACCAGGACCGACACGATGCCGGCGAACAGGCTGGTGCCCTCGGTAGCGGGCTTGCCGCCACCAGCGCCGGTGACCTGGGAGAACACGGGCATGGCGTGTTCCGGCGAACCGGTGAACAGCGAGACGCCCATGGCGAGCAGCATGCCGCAGAGCAGGGCCTTGGTCAGGAAGGCCTGGAGCTTGGCGGCCGAGCTGGCACCGCGGAAGTTGAGGAAGATGACGTAGACTGCAAAGCCGAGCGCGATCAGCGTCGGGAACAGGT
>CAUDYH010000014.1 GCA_958453575.1 uncultured Collinsella sp. | reverse complement strand
CAAGCTCCGAGAAAGACGCTGCCATCGAGGCCAAGGGCAGCCTCGCAGCCACAAACGCCTCCCTCAACGTAAACGGTGTTGAATATGGCGTCTATGCCCACAAGGGCATCACCCTCGATCATGCAAACGTGACGGTCCGTGCAAGTAAAGGCAGATACGGTGGCGCCATCGCCCTCTTCACCTACCAGGACGACATCGTCGTCAAGAACGGCTCCACCGTGGACGCGTTTGCGGAAGGCGAGGTTTCGGCTGCATTCTCCACCAGAAACGATCGACCCAACGAGAAGGGTGGCCACATCTACATCAGCGACTCCGTTGTCAAGGCCATAGCCCGCTATGTCGAGAACGGCGACGGCCCCATCCCCTACAGCGAAAACCAAGATGGCGAGACGAGGCGCGAACCCCAAGGCGAGAACATCGGCATCATCGCCCAGACCAGCGAGGGCGTCACACCCGCAGTCATCTCGATCATCCGCAGCAAGGTAACGGTCGAAGGAGATACAGCGGCAATCTTTGCCCGTGCCATGAGCGCTGACGGCAAGACAATCGGCACCATCAAGATTGAGAACGCCGCCATCCAGACGCCCGAAGGCGGCAAGGTCATTGACTATCGCAAGCTCCGTGACGGCATCTACGAAGCAGGCCAAGCCATCGGCACGGGCGACGCCACGGTCGACTCCCTCTATATCAAAGCAGTCGCCAAAAGCACGACCATCGCACCTCCCGAGGTAGCCAAGCCGGAAGACCCCAAGCCCGACGAGACCAAGCAGAACCCCAAGCCTGAGGGCTCAAAGCCGACCAAGGCCGTTGCGGCTTCAACCACGAAAGCCAAGACTACCGGCGTGCTCGCGGCAACCGGCGACACCTCGGGTGCGGCCATCGTGGCAACCGTCCTTGCGGGAACAGCCGCTATCGCCGCAGGCACCATGGCGAGCCGTAAGCGCTCTTAGACGCCTCTGCGCACATGGCAGCTCCCGCGAAGGCCCCGAGCCCCAGCACCGTTTAACAACGCCACCGCCGAGCTCCCCTCCGGCGGTGGCGTTTTCCATATGCGTCCGCAGGGGATGCACGAGATTGTCTTTGGTCTAGCCCAACCGGCATACGCTGGCGTGCGACAATTGGGGCTGCCGATATCACAACACTGAGAGAAGCCCGTCATGGAAGCGCATCAAAAGCAGATAACCGTTTATTCGAATCATACGGAAAGCGCGCCTGTCATCTACCTTCCTGTGGTCGTGGGCGACGGCAGCGAGGTTTATAAGTGTTGCCGAGAGCTCGACTGTCCGCCATTCGCCCTCGTCACCATTGGCGGGCTCGATTGGAATCGCGAGCTGAGCCCCTGGGCATGCGACGGGACCGTACGCGATGCCGAGCCTTTCGGCGGCCAAGCTGCCGGTTTTCTTGATGAGCTGCTGAATCAGATAATCCCCCAGGTCGAGTCATCGCTTCCTCAGCCGCCCACCTGGCGTGGCATTGCCGGTTACTCGCTCGCGGGCCTCTTCGCACTCTGGTCCCTCTGGCAAACCGACGCATTTGACCGCGCCGCGAGCGCATCGGGGTCGCTATGGTTTCCCGACTTTGTCGATCGCGCCAGCACGGCGCCATTTGCCGGCAGCCCGCAGGCTGTCTATCTGTCGCTCGGTAAAAAGGAGACCAAGACTCCCAACCGCATGATGCGGCACGTACTCGACGATACGCGCGCAATGGAAAAGCTGCTCGGCGAACGTGGTATTCCCACGACGCTGGAGCTCAACCCCGGCAATCACTTTTCCCAGACCGACTTGCGCATGGCGCGTGGCATCCACTGGATATTGACTCATTAAAAATGGCGCCCACGCGTATGCATGGGCGCCATTTTTTGATTTAGCTGGATGCAACTGTTACTCGGCAGACTCCTCGAGCTCGGAAGTATCGAACTCAAAATCATTGCCGGGCAGAATCGCGTTGAGCACGATACCTACCAGCGAACCCACGGCAAGACCCGAAAGCGAAATCGTCACGCCGCCCAGCTCCAACACGATGGCGCCGGCGGTGCTATAGGCAATGCCGAGCGAAAGCACGAGCACCAGAGCTGCCACCAGCACGTTGCGGTTGTTTTGGAAATCGACCTGGTTCTCGATGAGGTTGCGAACACCCACAGCGCTGATCATGCCGTAGAGCACGAGCGACACGCCGCCGATTACACACGCCGGCATGGCGGCGATGACCGCGGCGAACTTGGGGCAGAACGAAAGCACGATGGCGCAGCACGCGGCAATGCGAATCACGCGCGGGTCGAACACACGCGTAAGCGCAAGCACGCCGGTGTTCTCGCCATAGGTGGTGTTGGCCGGAGCACCAAAGAGCGAAGCCAGAATCGTGGCAAGGCCATCGCCGAGCAGTGTGCGATGCAGACCAGGATCGGCGATGTAGTTACGCTCGCAAGTGGAGCCGATAGCCGAGATGTCACCGATATGCTCGATCATGGTCGCAAAGGCCAGCGGCATGATGGTGATGATGGCCGTCGTGGCAAGACCGCTATCGAACTGCGGTCCAAAGAGCGCAAACACGGTGTTGTCCCACACGACGGGCAAGCCAACCCAGGGGGCAGCTGCGACGCCAGAGAAGTCGACCTCGCCCAACGCTGCCGCAACGGCATAGCTCACCACAACGCCCAGCAAAATCGGCACGATCTTGACCATGCCGCGGCCCCAGATGTTGCAGATGACGATCACGGCCACAGCGATAACGGCGACAAGCCAGTTGGTCTGGCAGTTGGCAATGGCAGAGCTCGCCAGGATCAGGCCGATGGAAATGACGATGGGACCGGTCACCACCGGCGGAAAGAAGCGCATGACACGCTTGGCGCCAAATGCGCGGAACAGCGCCGCCAGCACCGGATAGAGCAGGCCGGCGCAGGCAACGCCCAGGCAGGCGTAGGGCAAAAACTCGGCCTCGCCGTTGGGTGCAATGGCGGCATAACCCGCGATAAAGGCAAACGACGAGCCCAGAAACGCGGGCACCTTACCGCGCGATAGAAAATGAAACAGCAGCGTGCCGATGCCGGCGAACAGAAGCGTCGCCGAAACGGAAAGGCCGGTGAGCACGGGCACGAGCACCGTGGCTCCGAACATCGCAAACATGTGTTGCAAACCCAACACGAACATGCGCGGGCGGCCGAGCGATGATGCATCGTAGATGGCATCGGTGACGGCGGGCGTCGAGGATTGGGACATGGAAGTCCTTTCATGATGGAAGGGCGATCAGGCATAGCGGATAACCTGCCCGAACGATACGATCCGAACCATTGTACGCGATACGCCACGTCTCGCACGCGCCGCCACCCGCAAACGCTAGCGCTATTTCCAAACGCGCTCGGCAATGCGCTTGACCAGCGCGATCTTCGCCCATTGCTCGTCCTCGGTCAGCTTGTTGCCAATCTCGCAGCTGGCAAAGCCACACTGGGGCGACAGGTACAGGTTCTCGAGCGGCACGTACTTTGCGGCTTCGCGGATGCGCTCGACGATAACATCCTCGTTCTCGAGCTCGGCGGCCTTGGTGGTCACCAAGCCCAGCACGACCTTCTTGCCGGGAGCAACATACTTGAGCGGCTCAAAGCCACCGGCGCGCGGCGTGTCGAACTCCAGATAGAACGCATCGACATCCTCGTGCGCAAACAGGTACGGTGCAATGGGATCGTAACCACCCTCGAAGGCATACGTGGAGTGATAGTTGCCGCGGCACACGTGCGTGTTGATGACCAGATCGTCGGGCTTGCCCTCGATGGCGGCGTTGTTGAGCGCCACGCCCAGCTCGCTTACCTTTTGCAGGTCGACCGGGCTCATGCCGGTTTTGGCGACAAAATCAGTATCGCAGTAGATGCCCCAGGTGCAGTCATCAAACTGGATGTTGCGGCAGCCTGCTGCGTACAGGTCGGCGATCACCGTGCGATAAGCGGCTGCAATGGCGTCGGCAAGTTCCTCATCGGTCTTGTAGACGGCGCGCAGACTCTCCTGCTGTCCATCGCAGCGGTCGAGCGTAACCTCCGAGAACGTCTGGATCGGCGCCGGAACGGTTTGCCGTGCGACCTGGCCCTCCCCCTCAAGCGCCTTGACGAACTTAAAATGCTCGACGAACGGATGATTCTCGCCGCTAATGGGACCGGTAACCACAGCGGTATCGGCCGTCGTCTCCTCGTCGTGGAACATGTAGCCCGTACGCGAGGTGCGGCGCTCAATGCCGTTAAGGCCCCACATAAAATCGAGGTGCCAGTAGCTGCGGCGGAACTCGCCATCGGTGATAACCTGCAGGCCGGCGGCCTTCTGCTTGGCCACCAAATCGCGAATGGCATCGTCCTCGACGGCCTTAAGGCCGTCGGCGTCGAGTGTGCCCGCGGCATAGGCGGCACGTGCATTCTTAACAGCCTGTGGACGAAGAAAGCTGCCGACGATATCGGCGCGAAACGGCGCGTTCGGTTGAATCGAAGTGCTCATAGATATCTCCCTTTGCATTGGTTGCTTTACTGAGACAGAGTATGAGCGCTTATATGGCCATCGTAAAATATACGTTTATAACAGTTTGATATAGATGCTTCCTATATCAGTCTGGACTGCCATAAAGAGATTTGACCCGCGCGGAGCACAGCAGCCTAGATATGCTGACGAATCGCTTCGATATAGGCCTGCCCATAGCGCGTGAGCGTCGTATTTTTGCGCGTAATAATGCCGATCTCCATGTACTCGTCTACATCGAGCGGAATCGAGATAATACCGGGGCCGTTAAGTTCATGGCTGATCACGCCCGAACACACCGTGTAGCCGTTAAGGCCCATAGCTAGGTTGAACAGCGTCGCACGGTCGCGCACACGGATATTCTTGCGACGCTCAAAGGTCGAGGTCAGCTCCTCAGAATAATAAAACGAGTTATAGCTGCCCTGCTCGTAGGACAGGAACGGGTAGTCTTCCAGATCCTCGAGCGTCACGCTGGAGCGGTCCGCCAGCGGATGGTCGGCGCAGACGAAGACATGCGGCGTGGCGCAGAAGAGCCCTTCGAACACGAGCTCGTTGGCCACCAGCATGCGCTCGATGACCTCGCGGTTATGCTCGGACAGATACAGGATGCCCAGCTCGCTTTTCATGTGCGCGACATCCTCGATAATCTCGTGGGTCTGCTCCTCGCGTAGGGTAAAGTCGTAGCGCGCGGCATCGAACTCGCGGATTACATCGACAAACGCATTAACGGCAAAGGAATAATGCTGGCAGCTCACACTAAAGTGCGGCACCTGCTCGGACGTGCCTTTGTACTTGCCCTCGAGCAGGTCGGCCTGGTCGAGTACCTGGCGCGCATAGCCCAAGAAGGTCTCGCCCTCCTCGGACACAATGACGCCCTTGTTGGTACGCTCAAAGATGTGCACACCCATCTCGTTTTCGAGATCGCGGATCGACGCGGTAATCGAAGGCTGCGACACAAAGAGCCGGCGCGAGGCCTCGGTAATGCTGCCGCATTCGGCAACTTTGACGACATATCTGAGCTGCTGGAGCTTCATGGCTGTCTCCTTAGCTGTTCGTGAGATTTGCGTCGGCAGTACCCGGCAGGCTCATAAACGACGGCATCTCCCCCGTCGCGGCGCAGGCGGCAATCTGATGCAGAGCCCCGGCGACCGCATCATCTGCCGCAGCGCCAATATGCCAGCGCGCCGCCGTCGTAACGGCCTCGTTGGCATTGGCGACTGCAACGGAGTTGGGAACGGCATCGATCATGGACAGGTCGTTATCGGAATCGCCAAATACGGCCACCTCGTCGGGCGTCAGGCCCAAAGCGCGCGCCAGCTCCAGCGCAGCGCAGCCCTTGTCCCAACCAGCCGGAAGGATGTCGAACAGGCGCACACGGTTGTTGGGAAACACAAGCGAGAGCTCCGGCACCTCGGCGGCAACGCGCTCGCGTAGCTCCGCGAGCTCCTCACGCGAACGGGCGCTCCAGATATTCGCCTTGAACACCGGCGCATCATCGACGACAGGGCGGCACGGGGCCTCTTCGCCCTTGAGCCACGCATTTCCGCCCGATTCCATAGCGCGACGCACACGCTCGGCATCACGTGTCACGCAATAGGCATCGTTATCCCAAAAGTCATCACCTAAGCTGTAGACCTTCAGATAGGTATCGTCGGTTTCTTCTTCCAGATAGGCGGCTAAACGCATTAGTGCGTCGCTATCGGTCGCACGCGAGGCGACCGCCTCGCCGTCGACAAACATGACCTGGCCGTTACAGAATGCGCCGGTCGAATAGCACTCGGAACGATTTTTAAACATCCAGCCCATCGCAGACGGCTGACGACCCGAAACCGGACCAAAGTGCAGACCCGCCGCCTGCATGGCATGAATGCCCTCGATGGCATAGTCGCTGGCGCCGTCATGCCCGGCCGGAATCAGCGTATCGTCCATATCGGTCAGCACAAGTTTGATCATAGAGTCCCCTCGGTCATTCTTAATCCCATCTATTGTACCGACCCGCCAAAAAGGGACAGGTTTATTTTGGCAGGTTTTATCTGGGAAAACGCAAAGTCCCAGTTGTTACCTGCCAAAATAAACCTGTCCCTTTTTGGCAGGTGCGCTAGTATAGGGAACAACAGATTCGATGCGGGAGTGCCGGCGGTGCAAACCACAAGGCTGAGAGGGCATGGGGCCCAATCCTTTGAACCTGTCAGTTAATGCTGGCGTAGGGAGCATGCCGCCTTTACAGGGGCGCTGTCTATGCACAGCGCCCCTTTTCTATGCCAAGGAGGCATGTGCAGTGATTGATTCGGAACAGCTTAAGCAGCATATGGTCAAGGCCGTGGAGAAGATTCGCGCCACCAATCCGATGGCGGGCTCCATCACCAACACGGTGACGATTGACTTTGTCGCCAACGCACAGCTCGCCGTGGGCGGATCGGCCGCCATGGTCTATCTGCCCGACGAGGGCGAGGCACTCGTTGCCGGCGGCGGCGCCATCTATCTCAACATGGGAACGCTCTTCCCCATCTACGAGCAGACGATTCCCCGCGCGGCCAAGGCGGCACACAGCGCCGGCAAGCCCTGGGTGCTCGATCCGGTGGGCCTAGGCATCGGCAGCCTGCGCACCCAGCTGGTAAACGAGCTCAAGCAGTACAAACCCGCCATCGTTCGCGGCAACGCTTCCGAGATCATCGCGCTCGCCGGCCTGTGGGGTCTTGAGGGCGAGGCTGCCGATCTGAGCCGTGTGCGCGGTGTCGATACCACCGACACGGTAGACGCCGCCCGCGATGCCGCCGTGGCGCTCGCCCGCTACACCGGCGGCGCCGTGGTCGTCTCGGGCGAAGTCGACCTGATTACCGACGGCACGACCGTTGCCAAGTCCCACGGCGGCAGCCCGCTCATGTCCAAGATCACCGGCTGCGGCTGCTCGCAGGGCGGCGTGCTGGCCGTATACGCCTGCGCCACCGACCCGTTTACGGCGGCCATCTGCGGCACCGCTGTCTACAACGTTGCCGGCACGCGTGCCGCCGCCGTTGCCGATGCCCCGGCAAGCTTTAAAGTCGCCTTTATCGACGAGCTCTACCGCGCGACCGCCCAGGACATTGCCGACAACCAACTCGAGCTCGAGGAGGCATAAGCCATGTCCGAGCCCGCAACCAATGCCGGTATGAACACACTCGTTGCCGTAGCCATCGCCCCGTGCGGCACCGGCGACGAGCTTTCCGCCGAGGTCGCCGAGGTCGTACGCGTCATTCGCGAGAGTGGCCTTCCCAACCGCACCACCTCGATGTTCACCGAGATCGAGGGCGACTGGGACGAGGTCATGAAGGTCGTGCGCGACGCGACCTTTGTGTTGGCGAGCAAGGGCATCCGCACCGAAGTCGTGCTCAAAGCCGATATTCGACCCGGATTTACCGACACCATGACCGGCAAGCTCGAGCGCATGGAAGCGCAAATCAAAAAGCAGGAGGAAGCACGATGAGCATCCGCGACAACCTTGATATCTCGGCCTATCTGGTACTCGGCCCCGAAAACACGCTGGGGCGCCCCGTGGGCGATGTGGTGGCCCAGGCGCTCGACGCAGGCTTTACCTGCATCCAGGTGCGCTCCAAGGTGGCAAGTGCCCGCGAGATCATTGCACTGACCGGCGACGCCGCGCAGGCAATCGCACAGGCCGGCAAGACCGGTCAGGTCGCCCTGCTGATCGACGACCGCCTGGACTGCGTACTCGCCGCGCGCGAGCAGGGCATTGCTGTCGACGGCGTGCACGTGGGTCAGAGCGACATTCCCGTCGAGGTCTGTCGCAAGCTGCTGGGGCCCGACGCCATCGTGGGCCTTTCCGCCCGTTGCGAGGAGATGCTCGAGTACGTCAAGACCGCCGACATGAGCCTAGTCGACTACCTGGGCATCGGCCCACTCCACGAGACCGAGACCAAACGCGACTGCGGACGCGCGGCCGACGGCTCTATCATCACCAAGAGCTTTGAGGACCTGGCCGCCCTCCACGCAGCAAGCCCCGTGCCCATCGTGGTGGGCGGCGGCGTCAAGACGGCCGACCTGCCGCAGCTTAAGGCAACCGGCGTCGACGGCTTTTTCGTGGTGAGCGCCGTCTGCAGCGCCGATGACCCCTACGCCGCGGCCAAGGAGCTCGTCGATACCTGGCAGCAGGCATAGGCATAAGCCGAGCAGCTGATCCGCAGCCTCACATCTTCAGCAATGGAAAGCGCATCCCAGTTTGGACCTCCATTCCGGGATGCGCTTTCCGCATGCGGCTCCGTTGGGAAACCGCATCCCATTTTTAGTGCCGATTCCGGGATGCGCTTTCCGCCGAGTCCACGGCAGTTTGCCCTACCCCGCCAGATACGCTTCCAGCGCGGGCAAGGTCGCCTCCGCATCGTGGCGGCCGACCTGGTAGATGCGCTCGAGCTCATCGGGCTCGCGACACAGCGACGGCACCTTCACCGATTCGCTCGGCCGCACCACAAAGATCTCGCCGGCAGCCTCGCGACGTGCTAGGTCATCGAGCGTGGCATTGTAGACCTCATGCCGATGCTCAAGCGCTGCGACAAACTCCGGGTAGTGACGGAACACGCGCCGCAGCATGGGCATCACGCTGTTGGGCTGCTTCACAAAGCCCGCCGGCTGCGTGAGTACCACGATATTGCGGTCATACCCCTGCGCAAACAGCCATGCGCTGGGAATAGAATCAGCCACGCCGCCATCCAGATACTTATGCCCGTCAATAGCAACGGGACGCATCGCCACAGGAATAGCCGACGACGCCCGGATCCACTCGATATCGCGCTCATCGCCATAGGGCAGGTCGTGATAGACGGCCTTGCCTGTCTCAATATCGGTACACACGCACGTAAATCGCATGGGGCAGGCGCGATATGCTTCCAGGTCGATGGGATCGCGCTCGATAGGCACCTCGTGATAAGCAAAGTCGGCATTGAACATATCGCCGGTTCGTAGCCAGCTCGTCACGCTCGCATAGCGCTTGTCGGCGCAATAGGCCTTGTTGTAGCGAATGGCGCGCCCAATCTGCCGCGATTTAAAGTTGTAGCCAAACGCCGCGCCCGCCGAGACACCCACCATATGGTCGCAAGTTAAGCCGCGCTCCATCCATACGTCGAGCACGCCCGCCGTATACATACCGCGGTAGCCGCCTCCCTCGAGCGCGAGCCCCACCGTGCGCGTCGTATCTGGCTGCGTCATGCGATCATCCCCGTTTCTGCGTTTTTAAACGGGACAAGTATACCCGTCAACATATATCGTCTCAGTCGCATTTTCATCGAACATCGCATCGTCGTGTTACCGCTTGGCAAATAATTGTCACCCATAGTATGGGCACCCCTATATAATTTTGTACTGTTGTTTATACTACTCAGCAGTTATCAACAGCGAACATTAGCCGGCAAAGTAACCCAACAACGCAGCAAGGCGGAGGCCTGGATACACGCAATACGCTGAGCAACGACGCGTGTACACAACGAGCTCGCCCGACGCAATCCGCCCCGACCTCAGAAAGCCGCTTAGAACATGGATACTGTCAGCAATTACACCGAAACGCTCGAAAAGACCATCCGTGACCTTCTCGAGCGTCAGGATGATCTGATTAGGACCGCCTTTACCGACCAGCTTACCGGACTTGGCAACCGCGGCGGCTTTGCCCGTTCCCTCGAGGAGCTCTGGGGGCAGGACATCCCCGTTACCATGGCGTTCATCGATATCGACAATCTCAAGCACTGCAACGACGTCTTTGGGCATGACGAGGGCAACCGCTACATCTTGCAGGTAAGCCTTTATCTCAAACTGTATATGAAAGTGGACGAGGCGGCGTTTCGCATAGGCGGCGACGAGTTTGCCATCCTATCTACGATTGCGACCGAGGACGACCTCGCCGAACGTCTGGAACACTGCCGAACGGTCCTGCTCAAAAACAACGATTCCGAGATGCCTCATTCGTTTAGCTACGGAGTGGCACACGCCGACCCCGCCCTGGGCGAAGCCTCCAATCGCATGACACTCGATGCCGACCATCGCATGTACGACTACAAGCTGCGCCATGCCATGCACCTTGATCGACGCAATATCGTGCAAGTCCACGCCGACGACTTCGAAATAAGCGACCGCGTTTTCGATGCCTTTTCGATGCTCAACGAAGGCCGTTATTGCTTTATCGAGAACTTGGACAAGCATCGCACCCTTTGGTCACAAGGCGCCTTGCGCGACCTCGCTCTTCCTTCCGAGCATATCGACAACTGCCACGATTACTGGAAAACGCGTGTCCATCCCGATGACCTTGAGGCCTATACCAGCGATATCGACCAAATCTACAACGGCTCCAAACACCGCCGCGTCATGCAGTACCGTATGCGCAATGCCGCGGGCGACTACGTCCTTTGCCGCGCTCGCGGGTTTCGTATCGACGGCGACGGAAATACCCCCTCGCTCTATGTCGGCGAGCTCGTCAACCACTCGCTTGCCGAAACCGTCGACGCCGCTACGGGCCTCGGAACGCAGCGTATGCTGATCAACGCTATCGATGCCTGCCGTCGCGACCGTTGCGAGACGGGGCTTATAGCGGTGCGCATTCGTGGCACGGCAAAGCTCAACGAGCTCTATGGGGCCGAGGCTGTCGACAACATGCTCGCCGAATACGCAGGCCGCATGTTGTCGATCACCCGCGGCAGGAGTCGCGTCTTCCGCTCACGAAACGCCCAGTTCGTCGTGCTTAGCAACGAGTTGGGCCACGAGGCATTCGAGCAACTGACCCATCATCTTAAAGAAGCCGTTTTCGCTCCTGTTC
>CAUDYH010000013.1 GCA_958453575.1 uncultured Collinsella sp. | reverse complement strand
GTGGATCGCACGTACGGCGCCCAATGCGCAGCACTCGCCACCGAGTGCGGCGACTTTGTGGTGCGCCGCAGCGACGGCGTGTTTGCCTATCAGCTAGCCGTGGTGGTCGACGACGCTGCCATGGGCGTCACCGAGGTCGTGCGCGGATGCGACCTGCTGGGGTCCACACCGCGCCAGATCTATCTGCAGCACCTGTTGGGACTGCCCACGCCGCACTACGCACATATTCCGCTGCTCATGGCACCGGACGGCCGCCGCCTTTCCAAACGAGACCGCGATCTGGACCTGGGCGAACTCCGCGCCCGCTTTGGCACGCCCGAAGCGCTGCTGGGCTGGCTCGCCGGGCAAACGGGCATCGCGCCGGACACCACGCCGCGCTCTGCCGAGCGGCTGGTCGAGCACTTTAGCTGGGATGTTATCCGCGCGCACCGAGAGAACATCACTGTAACGGCCGAGTAGCCAAATACGCCCCACCCCTACGCAACATCCCAAGGCTGGAGTTTGTCGCCCAGGCGAACGATGCAGTCGTAGAGCACGGTATGGCGCTCGGCCGGGTTGGCATCCCGATGAAAATGCCCGTAGTACCAGCGCTTGTAGTCCAAGCGGTCCTCCAGCTCATCGAAAAACGCCGTAAGCCGATCAACGGCGGGGCAATTCCAGCCGGGCGCCGGATAAAGCGTGGGCGAAAGCATGCGCGTAGAGCAGGTGTGGGTGACCACGTAGTCGACCTTCCAGCCCACGCCGTCGAGCTTTGTCCGCGCCTCCTCAAAGTTGCGCTCGTCCGGCAGCTCCTGCGGCCACCAGCTGGAATACGGAATGCGGTATTCCTTGTCCACGCTCGTGGCGCCGCCCATGGTAAAGACCGTTGAGCCGTCGAGTTCAAAAACCTCGCCGCGCGTCAGGCGCCGTATGGGCGAGGTGTCCGACAGGCGCTGTGTCAGTCCGCCGTGCCACAACTCCATGGGTCGCTCCGCCCAGTGGTCGAAACGTTCGTGGTTGCCGTCGACGAACAGCACGGTATAGGGGCGCGACTCCAGCCAAGCGATGTCGGCACATTCCTCGGCAGAGAAATCCCAGGGAAAGCCAAAGTCGCCCGCGATAATCAGATAGTCGTCGCTCGTCAGGCTATCCCCAAGGTCCCAATCGCGCAGCTTTTGCATGTCGAGGCCGCCATGAATATCGCCCGTCACATAGACTGTCATCGGATCACCACTTCCCTCTTATAGGTTTCGAGATCGTGCTCGACCTGCTCATCGCCCGTGGCGTTGACCCACCACGGCCACTTAACGCAACACGCCGGCTCGTCGACCTGCGCAAACCATGACTTGAGCTCCTCCAAGCTCACCGGAGCGTAGCCGCTGGCGTCCACGCCCACGTCATAGCGCAGCAGTCCCTGCCGAAGGTTGAACTTGTTGTACGCGCCGCCGCAGCTGTGGATATGTCCGTGCAGATGCCAGCCACCGTGCGACATGCCCTGCCAATCGACCATGGGATAGTGGCTCAGCACGATTTTTTGACGGTCGATCTTGAGCACGCAAATGGGCGGCTCGACGATAAAAGCATCCGCCACCGCAGGCTGCGTCCAGTCTTTGTCATGGTTGCCGGGCAGCAGATGGACGCGCTTGCATGCAATGCTTTTGCGCAGCTCGTAGGCATCTTGGACCGTCATCTTAAAGCTGAAGTCACCCAAAATGTAAAGCTCGTCATCCGCAGCGACCTTGCTATTAATGCTAGCGACCATGGCGTCGTTCATCTGCCCAACAGTCGACCAAGGCCTGTCGGCGAGCCGCAGCATGTTCTCGTGCCCAAAGTGGGTATCGCTGGTAAACCAGATCATGGGGACCTCCTAACGCTCTTGCTCAAAATAGTCACTCGCCGTCTCATCCTGCCCATCGGCACATCGCGCTTCGATCGGCACGATATCTTGGTAGATAAGACGATGCTTGTCATCGCGCCATTCATCGTCATGGTAATGGCCAAAGAACCAGGTGCGGTAGTCGAGCCGCCCGTCGAGCTCGCCCAAAAAGGCCTGCAGCGAATCGTCGTAGAACTCGCGATTGCACTCCATGCACAGCTCGTCAGCCAAATCGACCGGCGCCTCGTGCGTCACAACATAGTCGACCTTCCAGCCCGCGCGATCGAGCGAGGCGCGACAGTGTTTGATCTCGCGCTCACTCGGCATCTCCTCGGGCCACCACGTCTTTCCCTCCTGACGCCACTGTTTGTCATGGCTCGCGGCGCCACCCATGGCGAGCACCGTGGTCCCCGTGATGTCGAACACCTCGCCGCGCATCAGGTGCAGCACGTGCGGGCGAACCTCGTGAACGAGGCCTCCGTTCCACTCACGCATTGGCAGCCCCGCCAGCAGATGATGGTTCTCGTGATTGCCGTCGACAAAACACGTGGTCCAGGGCTTGGACTCAAACCAGTCGAGCCAGTATTTGTCGGTGTTCGAGCCGCTCCATATAAAGCCAAAGTCGCCGGAAACGATGAAAACGTCATCGCGCGTCAGCGTTCGACCCAATGGCCAAACGCGCGACGAGAAGCGACTCGCCCCATACTCGGCAACACCGTGAACGTCTCCGGTAACGAAAATAGACATCAAACAACACCTCCGTGCTGTGCGACTCTGGACAAATCAATGGAAGAAATTGCAGGCCGGGCCGGCATCTGTATCCCTTAGGGCTTACCCTTCGTTCTTCCATCCAAACGGATCAAACACCCAAAAAACTAGATCGAGCACACTGTTGGCGGGCAGCATGTTGGGCAGGGCGTCTTGCCTCGCTTGAGTGCAGCCGCTAATGGTACGCTTGTTTTAATGGCGTTTTGAGGAAGGCTTTTGCACCCCGTAGAACGGTGGTAAATCTTGCCGTTCTTAGTGACGATTACCTTGATTTTTGAGGTATCCACACTGCGGGGCTCGATGGGCGCAGCCACCTCTTGACGAGCTGGCGCTGTTTTCCAAGGCTTGCCTCTCGAAAAACCAAAATCGCAGAATCGATTGATATAGCTGTCGAAACATCCATCGAACAGCAACCCCGTTGCCAGACCCGCCATGAATCCGCAGGCGATCGCGGCCTCTCCTCTTATTTGCATATATCCCTCCTTAATCAATCTTGAAGAAAAAGGCGGCGCGCGCCGCAGAGCCCATGCCCCTGCGGTGCGCGCCAAAAACAGCGCGCTTCCCTGTCCCTAACGGATCAGCTGGCGGCGCTTATCGGACAGGAATACGCCGGCGGCCACCAGGACCGTGCCGCCGATCACGAAGGTCTCACCCAGCAGCTCGGACGCATCGCCCGTGGCGGGCATCGCCGTCTGCCAAGTCGTGGCCTCGGTCTTTGCCTCCGCATGCTTGGCCTGGTACGTCACTTGCGTGACGGGCTGGGTCTGCTCGCCGTTTCCGCGGTCGGCGGCCTCTTGGCGAGCGATCTCGGCGTTAAGCTCGGCAATAGCCTGGTCGAGCTCGACCTTGGCGGCGGTGTAGTTGGCGAGCGCCTCCAAGTATGCCGGCGCCACGGCATCCGTCGCAGCCACGGCGTCATCGAGTTCGGCCTTGGCGGTCGCGGCACGCTCGGCGGCATCGTGGGCCGCAGCGATCTTGGCGTTAAGTACCTCGTCCGCATCGTCAGTGCTGCCGTTGACAATGGCTTCGGCAATATTGATTCTGCGCAGGCGGGCAACCGCGGCGGCAGAGGCGTCGCGCGCGACAGTCGCATCCACCACGGCATCGTCAGCCTCCACCACGTCATACTCGGCATCGCTCACGGCCATCGCCGCTGCATCGAGCGCGGCATCGGCAGTCGCTTTGTCCCCAGTGGCCTTGGCAAGTGCTGCGGCGGCATTCTTAAGCTGAGAGGCGCGGGCGGCAGCTGCATCAGATTTTGCCTGAGCCGTTGCCACGACGGCGTCGGCATCGCTTGCAGCCCGCTGCGCCATATCGAGCTCCACCTGAGTGGCAGCAGCATCGATGCCTGCCTGATCGGCATCGCCTTGGGTGGCAAGAAGTTCGGCCTCCGCCTCGCGCTGATTGGCACGCGCGCTTTCGAGTGCAGACGACGCCGCATCAAACGCACGCTGAGCAGCGGCGATATCGGCTGAGTACGCCGCTAGCTCATCCTGGGCCGCGGCAAGTGCATCCCGTTTGTCGCCAACACCGGCACGAGCGGCGTCCAGTGCGCGCTTGGCAGCAGCCACCTTGCCCTTGGCAATGTCGAGCTCGCCAGACTTGGCGGCCACGGCGTCCTGCGCTGCCGCAACAGCGGCGTTGGCAGCGCTCAAATCGGCGCGGGCATCGCTGACGGCACGCGCGGCGGCGTCAGCTGCAGCCTGCTTTTGCGCCACGGCAGCCTGGGCCTCCGAGGCCTTGGTTGCCGCGACATCAACGTTAGCGGCAGCGCGCTCAACCTGGGTTTGCTTTGCTGCAACGGCCTGCGATGCTGCACTCACCTTGCTGCCGGCATCGTCGGCAACGCCCTGCGCCACAGCAAGCTCCTTGCGTGCCGCATCCACGCCCTGCTCGGGATTTGCCAACGAGTCACACCACGCATTCAACGCAGCCTCATACTCTGCAACCGTCATCGGATTGAGGTTATACGGCTTATACCATTGACCAGAATATACAAATGTTTGCGCCTGTGTACTCCCGTACAGCGTCCCTCGCGTGCAAACGCCCATGCCCGTCACGGTGTAATCGGGGTTGATCACGTTGATGTAATGGCCGACTGAGCGAATTAACCCACCATGCTTCGCAGCGTAGTTATCAATCTCGGAGCTATGCATCGTATAAAAATCGTAAGCGGGCTTTCCCGTAAGGCCCGTCGCGCCCAGCGAGGCGGCAGCAGCGTCAAAGACGGCCTTCTCTTGATCGACCCACTGCTTAAACGGATTGCTTCCGTAGTTCCATGCCACGTTTTCGCCCACTTCGAACTGCCTGGCGTGATCGATCTTCGTGTCGGAGAAGTTCGCATCCGCAATGGCAGTCGCCATCATGGCATACGTCACCTTGAGCTCGCCCAGGCCAACGCTTGCGCGATACTCGTTGCACGCTTTGAGCCACACAACCGCCTGCTTCATGTTGGCCAGGCTCGTCGCGTCGACCTCCTCACCCACCTTGTTATAGCTAGCGAGTTTGCAGTTGAGGATGATATCCGCCGCATCGTCGGCACCCACGCTCTTAAAGAACGCGATAGCACCCTGGCGGTAGTTCTCTGCCGATGCGTTCGCCGTTGCCTGAGCGGCATCGAGCTTTGCCTGGGCCTGAGCCACAGCCTGGTCGGCCTGCTGCTTTTGGGCCTTCGCCTGATCGAGCGCCTTGTCGGCAGCGTCTTTCTCGTCCTTGGCCGCCGAAAGCTTGGCCTGGGCATCGGCAAGCTCCGTGAGCGCACTGGCATGATCGGTCTTGGCCTGGTCAAGAGCGGCATCTGCCGCAGCCTTGGCGGCAACAGCGACATCCAGCTTGGACTGAGCATCGGTAGCAGCCTGTTGCTGGTCGGCAACTGTCTGCTGGGCAGTCCGCACCTCGCCCTGGGCAGCGGCAGCGTCCTGCTCGGCGGCAGCAAGCTCACCCTCGCGCTGCGACTGCGCGGCCTTGGCGGCGGTCAGGGCTTCGGACGCAGCGACCACCTTTGCCTTGGCGGCCTCGTACTCCGGCCCCGCAGCGCCCTGCTCGGCTCGGTCCAGATCGGCCTTGGCCGCGTCATAGCTCGCCTGCGCGGCATCCACGTCCGCATCTGCCGCGGCCTTTGCCTGCTGAGCTGCCGAAAGCTTGCCCTGCGCGTTCTGCTGCTTGACAGCGGCGACAGCGACAGCGGCCTGGGCATCCGAGAGCTTGGCCTGCGCATCGGCGGCCCGCTGCTTTGCCTGCTCCAGGTCGCTTGCTGCCTGCTCTGCAGCAGCCTGGGCAGCGGCTACGGCCTCGGGCGTGGCATCGGATGCAGCAGCCCGTGCAGCTTCGAGAGCAGACTGGGCATCGCGGGATGCCTTCTGGGCGGTAGCCAGGGCTTCGTCCTTGTCCGTCAGATTCTTCTTGGCGGCATCAAGCGCAGCTTGAGCGTTCTCAAGCGCCTTGACATCCGCATCGGCCTTGTCCTGCGCAGCGCCCATCTGCTTTTCCAGCTCGGCCGAGGCAGCAGAGGCCGCGCTATCGCTCGCACCACGGGCCGCGTCATAGGCACCCTGCACCTGCTGCTGGTTGGCGGCAGCGACATCGTAGGGAACAGCAGCCGTTTCCAGATCGGCCTTGGCGGCAGCGGCCTTAGCACGAGCCACATCGACCGCAGCCTGCAGGTTGGCGACCTTCTGCGCCGCCGACACCGTGCCCGCGCCAGTACTAGCAGCGGCCGCGCTCGTCAACGGAGACAGCACCGCAGCCGGCTTCCCAGTAGCGTCGGCACCGTTCGCGCCCTGTGCCACCGCGGTCAGCGGAGACAGCAGCGACCCGCCCGTCATGGCGATCGTCGCCGCGGCAACCGTCGCTATGCGCCCGGCGGCCTTCGTCTTACCCGCAGCGCCGCCGTTGATGTTCTTATTCACGTTCTTGCTCATTGCCGATTCCTTCCCACGATGAGCTGATGTCTGACACACATAGTCGATCTAACGTGCCCCGCTAAAAAGAGGTGATAACGGGGTAATTAAATCGGAGGAGTTGGAGACAAGCCCACATCCATCAGCGGATGCCGAGCTCATACTCTCGCTCGCGCTCAATATCATTCAGGTACTCATAATCTTCGGAGCTAAGCTCTAAATCATCTTGAGCGAACATGTAGTTCTCAGCCTTAGAACAAATACTGTAACCGCAGATGGTATTGAAATCGATATGGTCGGTATTGTCGTTGTAAAGGGGGAAAATTCTGCTGGTCATGCTCAAATACCTCTCAACATAAACTGAAAACTCGTTTGCTTGGTCTCTTTTTGAGACCCCATCTGATGTGCTATGGCTGCAGTATATGTTCTCCCCTTTTACAATGCAAGCATAATTTCAAAAAGTTCTAGGAGCGATAATTGCGCAACACCATCACTTGCCGCCACCGCCATCCCCCACCGCGCCCTCACGCGCAGCGCACTCGTTGAGATACTTGACCGGAATCGGCCACCTGGAGGGAGCTCCGTAGCGCGAAAGCCCCACATTGACCAGCTGAACCAGCAACTCGGACAGATCTTCGCCGTCGAGCATCTCAATCGAGCGCACATGGATCGCCGTTGCCACATCCTCTTTGGTGCCGTTGTTGACGCCGACAAAGTAGCAGGTCGTCCCTGCGCGTTCGAACGTTCCAATGCCGTAATAGGACGAGTTGAAGCTCTCGAAAAACTCCTTCTTACGACCCGCCTTACCCGTAAGCTGATAATCGCGCACCAAGGTCACAAAGTTGTTGGAGAAGGTCGTTAAGCCCGTATCCCGCACGCGTGCGAGCATAGACCGCTCGCTCGCCTGCACGTCAAAGATATAGGCATCCTTGTCGAGTTTGCCTTCGGCCGTCAGCAGCTCGAGCTCCATCTCATCCACGGGACCGTCCTCGATCGGATGTGAGGCGTAGTCCATGGCCCCATCCACACCGATCGTCAACATCGCAAGGCGCTCATCCAGCTCAACTTTATCCTTCTCCTTGCGCGGGACATTGACCACGCCGCAGGCCGTCACCGACTCAACGCCAAAAGAGCCAAGGTCAAACGCCCTCACCCGTCCGTCGGCAACATCTTGCTTAACCAGCAGCTCTTTGAGCATGGCCCCCAGGATCGCCTCTTGCACATTGCGGTCCTTTTGCTTTGGCGCCACCTTAAACAGTGGCTCGCACACATCCGGCGTCACGTGCTGTTCCACCACGCCAACATGTAAGGCATAGCCGTCGTCCTCAGCAACCTCATTGGGCACAACGACAAGGTTCAGCGCCCGCGATTCCACGGTCCTTCCGCCATACGATGCGCGAACGCCCCACGAGGAATCGCTAAGTCGATCGGCCAGCCGGCGCGCCACTTCGGCAAGCCCATTACGCGCAAACGACACCACGATTCGCTGCCCCGCCATGCGCTCCGCAACCACGCGCATGTACTCATCGCCCTTGAGCACCTCGTAGAAACTCTTACGCGGGTATTCCATGAGCGTCACCCGGGCAAATTCGCTGTAACGGCGTTCGAGAATCTGCAGCTCTCGATACAGGATGCCCTTCTTGGTATAGGCGACCTTGTCCGCCTGGGCCGAGAACGTCAGATCACGGCGCTTGGACGGCTTGTCGCCCTTGGCTCGGCGCAGGATGTACTCGTCTTTTTGTTCGTGGGCAAGCACCATCGTCGCCACGGGCGATAGCCTGTAGCCCACTTGGCTCTTAATCTTTTCGAGCTCTTTCTCGTCACCTTGTGCCCTGCCAATAAGCACACGGCGCTTGGTGAACGTCCGAATCTTAAGATCAAAGGTGCAGTCTTCATCGATAACGATTTCAACCGTTTCGATCTTGGCAGGTCCCCTTCCATCGCTTTCGACAGCATCGCGGCGGGCACCCTTGGCGCTAATGACATACAGGTGCCCGGTGTCATTGGGAACTTCGTCCTCAATCCCCTCAAACTGAGAGCAGGAGTTGAACAGCAAACGGAGTGCAACGCAATCGTCCAGCTCGTCCCAATGAGTTTTAATCGGAACCAACTGCTCCTGATAAAGCGAGGCATTAAGGTCGCCCGTCTGCACGCCCGCTTTGACCATCAGAAAGACGCGGTTGTCCGCAAGCTGCGTGAGCGCGACGACCTTGCCCGTCTGGCACACATCGGCCATAAAGTTCGCCACGGCATGCTTACCAGCATCGCCTACGTTGCACCAAAAGACCGAGTAGCGCTCCTCGGCAGCAGCGGCGTCGAGCTGCAGCTTAAACTCAGATACGGCAATGTCTCCCAAGCCACACGACTGGTTATGCTTCGATTGCACGATGAATCGCCTCCATCATCTCCAGGCTGATTGCTCCATCAGCTGCCATATAGGGGAAGGAGAACACCATCCCCTCGCCATCGATTGGCTTTTGACGTAGCTCCAGCGCCGCTTCATCGGCCAAAACATTGACGATCAACAGGCGCTTCGCCCCAACTTTTTGGGCCTTTGCCTTAAAGCGCTCAGCATCCGTAGTCTCGCCGCCGGAGCGCCTGTAGGCCTCGTAGGCGCCGATGCGATAGTGCTTAAAATCGATCCACACCCCAGTCTTGTTGCCAGCGGCATCGAGCACCTCAAAATCGCCGCCCGTCTCGGCATGGGCAGCGTCACCACGCGCAAGCAAATACCGGCCATCGTAATACGCCTCGAAGATGGCCCTACCGGCAGACTCTCCCAGTTCTCCCAGATACACCGCCTGGAACATATAGGGCGTCATGTGCGCCGTCGCCGCCGGTTGCAGCATCGCGGGCACCCCGTCGCGCGACCAACGCTCGCGCACCTCCCGAATCGACAGCAACTCGGGCACGCGGGCCGCCGTCTGGCTTACCTGGCGAACCGTCGCGCCCTTTAACCCCTCGTCGTAGCGGCAGCACTCCTCCAGGCGGGCAGCAATCTGCTCAACAGGTTCACCCTCATAGCTGGGAAACTCAAAATGCGGCACCTTACACGCTCCGCCCTGCGCATACGCATAGCCACTCGCGGGGAACGGCATGTGCAGCGCAGTGCTTTTGCGCGCAGGATAGCTCGCAAGGTCCTCCCACGGCAGGCAAAAATGATGCAGATAAAAGTCGCGCTCGTCGTCAAAGGCGGCCAGATCTTCCTCGCGCGCATCGAGCGAGGTAACCCTCCACGCCAGCCTCTCGTGCTTCTCCTTCGCCAGATTGTTCCTAAAGGCAGCAAGGTTCTGTTGCTTGCTAGCAGCGTGTTGCTTCTTGTCCGCCATGTGGTTGTTGACGGCCGCGCAGGCACCAACCACCTGCTCCAGCTCGTAGCCCATCGGCAAATCGTGCAGGAACGAAAAATCGCAATCGCCGGCGATTTCGCGATCGAGCATCACCCGTACGTGCGGCATCTTTACGCTCGTGCGCATCAAGCGACCCACGGCCTGCGCCACAATGCGGGCTCCTTCGACCTGATAAGAGAGGGTGTCGCGCACCGGCAGTTTTCCGCCAACGCCCGCCAGTACCGTGCGCACGCGATGGCGCTTCTGAATAAACGGGATCTCACCGCGCGTCACGAGCTCCTCCTGTTCGACCACGCCAAGCAGCGCCTGCTGGTCAAACTTCTTTGAACTAATATCGACTCCCCAGGTCAAGCGGCTCGTGGGCGACTCCATGTACAAAAAATCGAGATCCATCTTGGGATGTCGCTCAGCGTTATCGAAGCCGCAGTCCACCTGGCGCACCGTGTCGCGCAGGCTCTCCGGCACCTCGTATTTGAGGTTTTTGGAAAAGCCGCCAGCAGCAAGATTGATAAACATCAGGGTCGGCTTGCCGTCCTTCAGACGCCCCTGAGCGTCACGCCAGCCCTCCTCCCAGCCGGAGGCGTTAAAGCACAGCACCATATCCTTGGCTTCCTCGAGCGACTTCTCGTACGACGCCTCGGGGTGCTTAACGTTCCTAATCACCAGTTCGGCAACGATTTCGCGGGCAAGATCCAGCGCCAAACTATTAAAGTCGCCATGGTTTCCCATGTGTCGTGTCGTAAAGATGGCTCCCGCCTGCTGCTCACTGCGCGCCACGCCACGCGCCCAGGCGCTCACGGCAACGAGCGTCTTGCTCAGACGCTTTAGTTCAAGCTCGATGCTTTCGGCATCGCTCGTGGTCACCCTGTCGGCAATCTTTCGGCGCAGGCACGCCGCAAGCCCTTCGCTCACGCCAATCTGGTCAAAGAATCCCATCACATGCTCGTACACCTCGTCGGGCGACACGATACCGCCGCCATAGGCGCCGCCGGCCACGGCCGCCATGCCGGCAAGCTTCTTGGACTCGTCAACCCAAACGACGTCGACGGCGTACATCGTTGCCGCCTGCTTGTTGAACAGCCTGGTCTGCCGCACGATCTCCTGGTTGAGCTCGCCAATCCAGGCATCTTTACGAACCACGCCATGCACTTCGTCCAGGTAATCCAGGTCAAAGTTCTTAATAGTCGGTGCATTCCAGGTGGCGCTCATGCACACACAGGGAGCCTTGGCGGCAATGGATGCCAGATACGCCTCGGGCATGCGCTCAATGCCGTGATTAGTCAGGTACGTGGTAAACATATGGTCGATGGTGGTTTCCATCACCAGGTAGTCAACACCACGCGCATACATCGAGTCGTCAACGGCATCGATTTCATCGTTCTTGCGGTCCTTAAAGAACAGCGCCAGCATCAACGAATTCCAGAAGTATTTCTCGTTGGTCTGGTCGTTCCTAATGCCCAGGGCATCGATGATATTCTTGCGCGAAAGATCGTCCTTGTACGAAATGCTGCCG
>CAUDYH010000012.1 GCA_958453575.1 uncultured Collinsella sp. | reverse complement strand
CTCTGAAGGAAGGTCGCGCCGATGGAGTTGATGATGGCGCAGAGCACCACGCCGGCGACGACAAGGGGCAAAAGCACGGGATAGAAGCCAAAGAGCGTCTTGATGAGGCGCGACATGGTGCCGCCCTTGCGGTTGAGCGCGCGCTCGGCAGTAGTTGCCTTACTCATGTGCCTCGCCTCCTTCCTGGGTCTGGGCTTGCGTTGCGGATGCCTCGGTATTGGCCTCGACGGCCCCTTCGCCCTCGGCAGACATCTTGTTTTGCGAGGTAAAGGTCTCGCGGTAGATCTCGCTCGTCTTGAGCAGCTCGTCGTGGTTACCGATCTGCGCGATACGGCCGCCCTCCATGACGATGATGCGGTCTGCGTCCTGCACGGAGCTGATGCGCTGGGCGATGATGAGCTTGGTCGTGTTGGGCAGATAGCTTGCCAACCCTGCGCGGATCTTGGCGTCGGTCTTGGTGTCGACGGCGCTGGTGGAGTCGTCCAAGATCAAGATCTTGGGGCGACGCAGCAGGGCACGCGCAATGCACAGGCGCTGCTTCTGACCGCCGGAAACATTGGAGCCGCCCTGCTCGATCCAGGTGTCGTAGCCCTTGGGGAAGCCGTCGACAAACTCATCGGCGCAGGCCAGGTGTGCCGCCTCGCGGACTTCCTCGTCGGTGGCGTTCGGGTCGCCCCAACGCAGATTCTCGGCGATGGTGCCGCTAAACAGCACGTTTTTCTGTAGCACCATGGCCACTTGGTGGCGCAAGGCGTCCAAGTCGTAGTCGCGCACGTCCATGCCGCCCACGCGCACGGTGCCCTCGGTGGCGTCGTACAGGCGGGCGATGAGGTTTACAAGCGTGGACTTGGCCGAGCCGGTGCCGCCGATGATGCCGATGGTCTCGCCGCTCTTAATGTGCAGGTCGATATCGTCGAGCGCCTGGCGCTTCGCATGCGCGGAATACTTAAAGCTCACGTGGTCAAAGTCGATGGAACCGTCGGCAACCTCGAGCACGGGCTCGGCGGGATCGGCGATCGTGGGCTCGGCGGCTAGCACCTCGGTGATGCGGTGCGCCGATTCGTCGGCCATGGTCACCATGACAAAGATCATCGATAGCTGCATCAGGCTCATGAGAATCTGGAAACCATAGGTAAAGGTCGAGGAGAGCTGGCCCACGTCGAACAGCGTACCCTGGCTCGTGATGATGAGCTTGGAGCCCAGGTAGATGATGACGACAAACGCGCCGTTGACGCAGATGTTCATCATGGGGTTGTTAAAGGCGAGCAGCTTCTCGGCGCGGGTGAAGTCCATCTGGACGTCGCGCGCGGCGGTCGCGAACTTCTCCTTCTCAAAGTCTTCGCGCACATAGCTCTTGACCACGCGCATGCCGGTGACGTTTTCCTCGACGGACTCGTTAAGGGCATCGTACTTGTGGAACACGCGCGAGAAGATGGGGCGCACCTTAAAGATGATAAAGAACAGTCCAAAGCCCAACAGCGGAATGATGACCAGGTAGACCATGGCGACGCTGCCGCCCATGATAAATGCCATGGTAAAGGCGAAGATCAATACCAGCGGCGCGCGCACGGCGATACGGATGATCATCATAAAGGCCTGCTGCACGTTGTTGATATCGGTGGTCAGGCGCGTGACGAGCGAGGAGCTCGAGAACTCATCGATGTTGGCAAAGCTGAACGTCTGGATCTTATAGAACAGGTCGTGACGCAGGTTCTTAGCGAAGCCGCAACTCGCATGGCTGCAGGTGACGCCGGCAGCGGCGCCAAAAGCAAGCGACGTCAGCGCGATGAGCACCAAAAGGCCCGCGGTGGGAAGCATCTCGGCTACGGTGGCGCCGTCTTTGATGGCGTCGATCAGGTTGGCGGTGATAAATGGAATCAGCATCTCGCAGAGCACCTCGCCAAGCACGAGCAACGGCGTGGCAACGGTGACTTTCATATAGTCGCGGATGCTGCCCATGAGGGTTTTAATCATCCAGTTCCTCCCAGGTTACACGGATTTTCTCGAGCATTTCGGCGAGCCGCTCGCGCTCGTCGTGGGTGAGGGCACTAAAGGCTTGCTCTCTAAAGCGAATGCGGGCCGCCTGGTCGATGCGGGCGTTTTCCCGGCCGGTTTCGGTCAGGCGAATGGTGAGCTGCCGTCGATCCTTGGGGTTACGGCTGCGCTCGATGAGGCCGTTGAGCTCGAGCTTGGACAGGATCTCGGAAAGCGACCCCGGCTTGAGGTCAAAGTGCATGCCGAGTTCCTGCTGCGACATCTCGCCGCCGGGTTGCTTGGCCAGCAGGCAGATGATGGGCGCCTTGCCGGATACGCCTCCGCCATGAAAGTGCATGTAATGGCCGCAGAAGCCAAGCCCGTTAAGGATGCGCTTGGCAAGCTTGTCTTCTGAGCTAACCGCTTCGGGTGCATCCGCCGGCTGTGACGGGTCGCCGCCGGGCTCGTGCGAACAAAGGTTAAGAGGTTCATCGCACATGAATTAGTGCCGCTCCTTTCTTTAGTTAGGTAGAGGAATTGTTTTGTGCCTAACCAATCTAGGGGCACGGTAAATAAATGTCAAGGTACCAAACTTATAGTTACGGCGTTTTGCCAAACGCCGTAACCGCTCGACGCTGCAAACGCTCCTAAGCGGCAATCTGGCGTTCAATCATCGGGCATGGCCACAAGGCCTATGCCCTCTTCTTTCACGCCACCTTGCTCGCTTAGGAGCGTTTTCGCTGTCCGTCCTCAACATGTGATTCCGCCACGGTCCGCTTCGGTGCATGTGATCCCTTGGGGACGGAGGAAAAGGGATTACTTTGGGCTGCGATGACGCCTTTCGAAGCGGCCTCGCCAAAAACTATGCCTAATTACTACGATGAATCCGGCATCCCCGACCACAACAGCTGTTTCTGAAAAAGCGCAAGCTATCTACCTGCGGTTTTGTCGGAGCGAAATTTGTTGTGGTTGGAGGTGGGCGGTTAAACGTAGTAAATAGGCATAGTTTTGAAATGGCACTATATGAGTAGTATCAACTAGGCCGTTATGGAGCAAACAGTCCCCATTTCCGAAACCTATCCGCAACAATGCGCTCTTCGCGACCCTAGCGACCGCTCACGATGCCTCCTGCGCTACACTTAGTCGCACTGTGGTGCTGCCGCGCCGCACCCGAAACAAGGGAGACCCTCATGAAGAACACTCAGCTGCTGCTGATCAACGATATGTGCGGTTACGGCAAAGTCGCGCTTTCCGCCATGCTGCCGGTGCTGTCGCACATGGGTTACCGTATCCACAATCTGCCGACGGCACTTGTGTCCGATACGCTCAACTATCCCAAGTTCTACATCCACGACACCACGGAGTACGTGCGTCAGAGTCTTGCCATCTGGGAAGAGCTCGGCTTTGAGTTCGACGCCATCTCGACCGGCTTTATCGTGACCGAGGAAGAGACGCGCATCATCTCGGACTTTTGCCACCGCCGCGCGCAAAAGGGCACCAAGGTGTTCGTCGACCCCATCATGGGCGACAACGGCAAGCTCTATGCCGGTGTGCCCGAGTCCACGATTGGCCTTATGCGGCACCTGCTGGAGTGCGCAGACTACGCGGTGCCCAACTACACCGAGGTCTGTCTGCTCACCGATACGCCTATTGCAGAACAGATCACGCCCGATGAGGCCCGCGCCCTTGTGGACGCCGTGCGCGAGCTGGGTGCCAAGTCGGTGGTCATTACGAGCGCCGTGGTCAATGGCACGAACGCGGTTATCGGTTATGATCATGTGGCGGGGGAGTACTTCACGATTCCATTTGAGCTCATTCCGGTCTATTTCCCGGGCACGGGCGACACGTTTTCGGCGGTGCTTATGGGTCGCGTGATGAGCGGTTGGACGCTTCAGCGCGCCACGGCCGACGCCATGCGCGTGGTGGCCGAGCTCATCGAGCGCAATGCCGACCAAGAGGACAAGTCGGCCGGCCTGCCCATCGAGGCCTGCCTGGATGTGATTGACCATGAGTAACGCTGGCGAGGGCGGCGTCAAGCCTGCGGGCGAGAACAAGCCGCTCGGCGCGCCGCGTGGCAAGCGTCCGCGTATCCGCGTGAGCTGCGTGGACCAGCTGGGTGCGTGTCGCTGCCACCATGGTCACAAGCCGGGCGACGTCTTTGACTTCGACCGAGACCGCGGCAAGATGTGCGCCATGGCCTGCCATGTGGGCTTTCCCTATATTGATATCCTGCGCTATGGCGGAACCGTGCCTGGCAACGAGCCTGGAACGGCAAAGTTCTGCTGCCCCGAGGTCGATACGCTGAACGTCTGGCTTGCCGAGATCGTTGACGAGTAGTTGGGCGTGGATTTTCTCCCGTTTAGAGCGCGCTTGAACGCTCAAAGTGGGAGAAAAACCACGCTCGATTTGTATATGGGAATTCCGACTTCGCTTATGCCTATGCTTAGGCGTTGTCGTCGTTGTTCTGTGCGCGAGCAAGGTCAAATTTCTGCATTTCATCCGATGTGCGGCTCTAAAAACTCTGCATTTCATCGATTACAACTGCTCGAGCATAGCAGTGCAACCGTCGAGCACGTCGCGGTAGGTGGCATCGAAGTTGCCGGTGTACCAGGGATCGGCCACGTCGCCGGGGCGCTCGGTCCAATCGAGCAAGCGCGTAATCTTGTCGTCGGGGTCGTCGCCAAAGATGCGACGCAGGCCGCGCGCGTTCTCAGCATCCATATAGACAATGTGATCCCAGTCGCCATACTCCGCGCGACGCACCTGGCGCGCGCGATGGGCAACGACGGGAATCCCGACTTCGCGCAGCTTGGCGACCGTGCCATGATGCGGCGGGTTGCCAATCTCTTCAGTTGAGGTCGCCGCGGAATCGATGACAAACTCCGCCTCGCGCCCAGCGCGGCGCACGAGCTCGGTAAACACCGACTCGGCCATCGTCGAGCGACAGATGTTGCCGTAGCAGATAAACAGTACGCGTTGCATATGCGGTTTCCTTTCGATCGTCATCATCGAGCTCGAGTATCGCATCTACGCCTGCGCCTACGCCCTCGCCCGCTTGCGCTCCCAGCGAGCCAACTTAATCGTCACCAGCGTGAGCGCCCAGGCCACAAGCGAGAACGCGGCGCCCACGGCACCCACGTACGCAATGCCAGCGCTGCTCACAACGGCGCCGCCTACCGCGGTGCCAAACGAGATACCGACGTTAAACGCCATGGGCTCAACCGAACTTGCGAGTACCATCGACTTGGGATGGCGGCTGCGTGCCACGTCCATAAAGTGCGTGATGCATGAGACCGAGAACAGGTACATGAGCATCGCCAGGCTAAAGACAAAGACCAGCGCGAGCGGCATAGTGCCGCCTACAGCAAACAACCCGAGTAACGCCGCAGCCTGCAGCACAAACGTCACAAGCAGCGCCTTCATGCCAAAGCGCGCATCAATCCATCCGCCCAGGATATTCGAGATCAGGCAAAACACGCCGTAGGCCATAAGCGTGGTACTGGCTTCGACCGTGCCCATGCCCAGCACCTGCTCAAGATAAGGCGTCACGTAGCCGTAGAACACATAGACCGAGCCCACGCCAAATAAAAAGATGAGCATGCCGGTGATGATGCTCGGCTCGCGCAGCAGCCCCGCCTGTTCGCGGAAGGTGGCGGGTTCATCGGTCTGCCCGGCGCGAGGCATAAACGCCACGAGCGCTCCGCATATCAAAACGGCAAAGGCAAGCGTGCCGTACATGGCTACGTGCCAATCGAGCGTGTCGGCCACGAACTTGCCGATTGAAGTGACAAAGACCATTGCCACGGAAAACGCACCATATACCACCGAGATGGCAAGCGAGGTTTGCTGCGGGGACAGCAGCTCGGGGATGTACGTCACGCCCACGGCGAGCAGTGCGCCCGAGACGGATCCCAGGACAATGCGCGAGATAAAGAGCACCTGGAAGTTGGGCGCCAACGCCATGACCAGGTTGCCGAGCACAAAAACGATGCTGTAGCACACGAGCAGCTGGTAGCGGCGGAATCGTCCCGTGCTGAGCGCGAGCACCGGCGTGGCGATAGCGTAGACCAGCGCGAACACGCTGATGAGCTGACCCGCAGTGGCAAGCGATATGCCGAGTTCCGTTGCCAAGTCGCTTTCGATACCGATGACCACGAACTCGGAGCAGCCGAGCGAGAATCCCAACAGCACGAGCAGCGCCAGGCAGAGCTTGGTGCGCGCGGGGGAGAGCGCGGCGGCGGTTGACTTACTTTTAGACGTGGTTGCGGCGGTCAAGGTTGTCACTCCAATGTCGCATGAATAAGCGGGATTCAATCCCTGCAACTCTAACAGAATGTGTCAGGTGCCTGCCCCCTTTGTCGCAGGCTGCGCTTGCCTGTATAGTCGCAATACAGGCGAAGATGGTCTCAGGTACATCGCGGGCGACAGGAGATCCCATGGGTATGCACACGACAAAGGTTGCAGTGGGCGAGGGCAAGTTTGCGCTCGAGGCCCAGCTGACGGTGACGCCGCGAGGCATGGCGGTGTACGCTTGCTCGCCGGAGTTCGCGCACCTGGGCGCTACGGCGCAGGCCATTCCGCGCCCCGAGCCCGGCCGTACGGCGACGGTGAGCATCCTGGCCGTTCCGTGCCATCGAGATGAGATCCCGGCGCACGATATCGCGGCGGCGCTGGCCACGCGCTTTGGCGTGCCGGTAGTCGCAAGCACGGGTTTTCATGTGGAGAACGCGACCGCGGACGACTTGCAGCGCGTGCTCGACACCACCAAGGAACTCATCGCCGCGCTCGAGGCAGCCGCAGCCCGCATCCTGCGCGCCGGCTGGGACGAGGGCGGTGTGGGCGCCGAGGTCGTGGCGGTCGATACCGCGACCGGCGAGGTACTTGGCCCCGTCGATCGCATCGAGGCCCATACCGGCGAGGGCATCCTGCATCAGGCATTTCTGACGCTGCTGGTCGAGGGCCAGGGCGAAGACGCGCGCCTGCTGCTCTGTCGTCGCAGCAAGCTCAAGCGCCTTTGGGGTGGGGTGCTTGCCGACGGTTGCGCCGGCCATCCGCTCCCCGGAGAAGGCGTCGCCGCCGCAGCCGCGCGCCGCATCAACGAAGAGCTCGACATTGCGCGCGAGCCCGACCAGCTCAAGCACCTCGGTCACGTGGTGTATCGCGAGGATCACGGCGACGGCCGCTGCGAGTGCGAGTGGTGCGAGGTCTACCTCGCCCATGTTGAGCCGGGCGAGCTGCATATCAACCAAGAGGAGATCTCGGAGGTGCGCCGCGTGGCCCCGTCCGAGCTCAAAGGCTACCTGCAGGGTCGCCCCGAGCAGCTGGCCCCCTGGCTCCGCGAGGCCCTGGAGGTCCCCTCCATCCGCGCAGCCCTCGCTATGTGAAAAAAGACAGTCCCTTTGCCATATCCAAACCGTCACAACATTTGATGAAAATCTCGAAAACGAGGAAAAGCGTCGAATGTTGTGACGCTTTTTGTCCAGAGGATCGCTTCTCATCCAAAAATCCCGCTTGACTGTATTGCCACAACACAGCGCAACGTAAGGGGTGTCCGATAACGGGCGCCCCTTTTTAAGTGGCAACGTGGCCGCGAATCCGGAGCGCCCCCAACAAGAAAGGTGGGGAGATGGAAGCGGAAAAGAAGGCGTTTAAGATCACCAAGCGCGAAATTGGCTTTGTGCTGGGTATCGTTGTCTTTTTGCTGGTGAAGTTTCTTCCTTTGGCGGAGCTGAGCTCGACGGTCGAGCTTACGGTCGGCGGTCAGACCTGTCTGGCGTTGACGCTCGCCACGGTGGTGTTCTGGGCGTGTGGCGTGGCACAGCCGGGCTTTGTGGGCCTGCTCTATTGCGCGCTGCTCGTTCTGTTCAAGGTGTGCGTGGACGACACGGGTGCCGCGAGCATCTCGGCGACGGTCGCCTCCACGTTTAGCTCGTGGACCAAAGCCACCATGTGGCTCGTCATCGGCGCCTACCTCATCGCCAGCGCGGTCAAGGAGTCGGGCCTGGGCGAGCGCATCGCCTATGCGTTTATGCTCAAGTTCGTGCGCGATGCCAAGTCGCTCATCATCTCAATCTTCGCGCTCACCTTTGTGCTGTCGCTGCTGATCCCGCATCCGTTCCCCCGCGCCTTCCTCATCCTCGCCGTCGTCTCGGTCATCGCCGAGTCCGCCGGCTACGGTGACGACGACCGCGGCAAGCTCGGCTTCCTCGTGTTTGCCGCTGCCGCCCCGGGCTCCATGTTCTTCCTGACGGGCGACTCCACGCTCAACCCGCTCGTTGCGCAGTACAGCGCCGAGGCCGGCGGCATGAGCCCGTCCTTTGTCGACTGGTTCCTGTGCATGAGCGTGCCTATGCTGGTCGCGCTGCTGTGCACCCTGTTCCTGGGCCTCTTCCTCTTTAAGCCCAGCAAGGAGCTCGTCTACGATCGCGAGCAGATCGTGGCCAAGCAGGCCGCGCTCGGCAAGCTCTCCGTCAAGGAGATTCGCACCATCGTGTGGCTTGTCATCGCCATTGCGCTGTGGCTCACCGTCTCGGGCGATTACATCGGCTGGGTCACCCTGGCCATCGGCGTCTCTCTTGCCATGCCCATCATCGGCGAGGTCCTCACCCCCGCCAGCTGGAATGCCGTCGACATCAAGTCCCTCATGTTCCTGACGGCCGCCATGGCCGTGGGCTCCGTGGGCGGTGCCACCGGTATGAACGCCTGGATCGCCGATGTTGTGCTTCCCAGCTCCGTGCCCGAGAACATCTTCCTGTTCGCCCTGCTTGTCGCCGCGCTTTCCATGATCATCCACATGTTCATGGGCTCGGTCATGGCCGTGCTCGGCGTGTGCGTGCCGGCGTTCATCAGCTTTGCGGCCGGCTCCAGCGTGAGCCCGCTCGCCGTGGCGCTCATCGTCTTCACGTCCATCAACATCCACTACATCCTGCCGTTCCATAACCTGCCGATCCTTATCGGCGAGGGCAAGGACGCTGGCGGCTACACCTCCAAAGAGGCTATGCGCATGGGCATTCCCCTCACTGCGGTCGTCTTTATCGTCGTGCTGGTCGAGGCCGCCTGGTTCCACCTCTTTGGCCTGATGTAAGCAGTCGAGTGCTTGGCTGTAATTAGCCGAGTGCTTGAACTGCAAGCGCCCGAGCGCCCCATCTATGAGCGCTGCGGCCCCACTACGTTACCCAGCCCGGCGGCACTCCCGTCGCCGGGCACTCTCCCGAAAGGAGCACGCTATGTCCACTACCGATGCTTCCCAGATCCACGACCTGCGCTCCGCGCTCGACTTTTTGCGTGAGATGCCGGGCCAGCTGCTCGAGACCGACACCCAGGTCGACCCGGACGCCGAGGTCTCGGGCGTCTATCGCCACGTCGGTGCCGGCGGCACCGTTATGCGTCCGACCAAAGAGGGTCCTGCGATGGTCTTCAACAACGTCAAGGGTTTTGACGATGCCAAGGTCTGCATCGGCATGCTTGCCAGCCGCAAGCGCGTTGCCGCCCTGCTCGACCTGGACGAGGAGCACCTGGGTCTCGAGATCGGCAAGCGCTTCGAGAACCTGATCGCGCCCAAGCAGATCGCCGAGGGTGCGCACGTCGACTGCCAGGAGGTTGTGTACAAGGCGAACGACGAGGGCTTTGACCTGCGCAAGATCGTCCCCGCTCCCACCAACACGCCCGTCGACGGCGGCCCCTACATCACCATGGGCCTCGCCTACGGCACGAGCCCCGACGGCTCCCAGTCCGACGTGACCATCCACCGCTTCTCCTGCGTCGACAAGGACAAGCTCGCCATGTGGATCACCCCGGGCAGCCGTCACCTTGGCGCCTTTTTTGACGAGTACTGCCAGCGCGGCGAGGACATGCCCATCTCCATCTCCATCGGCTTGGACCCCGCCGTGTACATGTGCTGCGGCTTCGAGGCTCCCACCACGCCGCTCGGCTTCAACGAGCTGCAGATCGCCGGCGCCCTGCGCGGCCACGCCGTCGAGCTTGCCGACTGCATCACCGTTCCGCAGAAGTGCATTGCCAATGCCGAGTACGTGCTCGAGGGCTACCTCATGCACGACGAGACCATCAACGAGGACGTCAACGGCCATGGCTACGCCATGCCCGAGTTCCCCGGCTACACCGGCGGCGCCAAGGTCTGCCCGGTGATCAAGATCACCGCCGTCACCACACGCGTCAATCCCATCATGGAGAGCTGCATCGGCCCTTCGCACGAGCACGTTTCCATGGCGGGCATCCCCACCGAGGCTTCCATCTACAAGATGGTCGAGACCGCTATCCCGGGCCGCCTGCTCAACGTTCACGCCGCCCCCTGCGGCGGCGGCAAGTTCGTTGCCATCATGCAGTTCAAGAAGTCGAGCAAAAATGACGAGGGCCGTCAGCGCAACGCCGCCATGCTCGCCTTCTCGGCATTCTCCGAGCTCAAGCATGTGATCCTGGTTGACGAAGACGTCGACATCTTCGATATGAGCGACGTGATGTGGGCCATGACCACGCGCTTCCAGGCCGACGTGGACCTCATCACCATCCCCGGCTGCCACTGCCACGTGCTCGACCCGTCCAACGACCCCGCGTTCGATCCTTCGATCCGCGAGCACGGCATCGCCTGCAAGGCCATCTTCGACTGCACGGTTCCGTTCGACCTCAAGAAGAACTTCATCCGCTCGCAGTTCATGGAGATCGACATGGACAAGTGGGCCAAGGAGCTTTCTTTCTAGTACGTAGCCCTACCAAGTAGTTAAGGAGTTGTCATGCCTGAGTCTTCTGTCCGTCCCCGTCGCATTGTCGTTGGCGTATCTGGTGCCAGCGGCGCTGCGCTGGGCCTTGAGTGCCTCAAATGCCTGCGTCAGGCCGGTGCCGAGTCGGCGCTTGTCGTCACGCGCGGGGGAGAGATCACCATCGAGCAGGAGCTCGGCATGACGCTCGACGAGTTTGCCACGCATGCCGATGTGGTCTACGACAACAAGAACATCGGCGCCGCCATCGCAAGCGGCACCTATCCGGTCGACGGCATGATCGTGGCCCCGTGCTCCATGAAGACGCTCGCCGGCATCGCGAGCGGCTACAGCGAAAACCTGTTGCTGCGTGCGGCCGACGTGCAGATGAAAGAGCAACGCCGCCTGGTACTCATGGTGCGCGAGACGCCCTTCAGTGCGATCCATGTCGATAACATGGCGCGCTTGGCGCGCGTACCGGGCGTCATGCTCATGCCGCCCATGCTCACGTTTTACAACGGCCCCGCCACGCTCGACGATGCGGTGCATCACATCGCCGCCAAGGCGCTCGAGGCCGTCGGCGTGTCATGTGCAAACTATAAGCGCTGGTCATAGGCGTCTTTAGGGTAGGATACGAGGAGTGTTTGAGCCCGCTGCCCCTGTGGGCGGCGGGCTTTTCGCGTCAAAGGATGTGTCGGGAGGATCTATGCAGACGGGCATGTATGCGATTAGCGAGATGGCGAGCTTGTTCAATGTTTCGCGCCAAACGCTCATCTACTACGACAAGATCGGTCTGTTTAAGCCCGCCGTGGTGAACGAAAAGGGCTACCGTTTCTATTCGCCCACGCAGATCCCGCTCATGCGTCTGATCTGCATGCTGCGCGACCTAGGGCTCGAACTCGATGAGATCGACCGCCTAGCCTCGACGTTCGACATTAGCGAGATGACCGACCACCTGCGCTCGCGGGTGCAGGCGCTCGACGAGCAGATTGCCGGGCTCAAAGCCGAGCGTGCGAGCGTGCAGGAGCGTCTGAGCTTTTACGACGAGGCAGTTTACTGGCGCGAGCGCGAGGGCAAGCCGGAGCTCAAGCAGTTCGAGCGCCGCTTCGTGGTCTTTGAGGAGTTTCCAGGCGATATCGAGCGCGGCCGCTCGATGCTTCACCCCACGCTCATGCGGGCCATCCTGCGCATGCGTGCGTTGACGGGCACGCGCCCTATGCGCGGCTGGGGTGCCATGCTGCGTCGTGAGGCGCTGCATTCCGACGACCCTATCGCCGGCGCGGGCTCCTTTGCCGTGCTGCCGCGCGGTGTCGAGGAACTGCTGCCGAGCGATCCCGCCGAGCTGGCAGAGATCGGCATCGAAGTGCTGCCCGAGGGCACATACCTGTGCATGAGCCGCTGGGGTATGCCGTACGAGCCCGAGGGCATCCGCGCCATCGTTGCCTGCATGGACGAGCACGCGCTCCAGCCCGTTGGCAACGCTTTCGACTTTTGCTACCTCGATACCACGAGCT